>JAICRN010000468.1 GCA_025937335.1 Microcoleus sp. TY_ISSM_2_bin.22 | reverse complement strand
GCTACGGCAAAGCTAAACATGATGTTTAACTCTAAATTGCGAAAAAGTAACATATGAGGTATTTGAGAAAGTACCCCAAATAATATCAGTCGAGTAATTAGAGGATTTTTGTCCCCCGGTCGTTTCCAATTTTGAGCAAACACCCAACTAAACAACGGAAAACTGAGGCGGCCGATGATGCGCATGGGTTCTGCTTCAAACATCAATCCGATGTGGTCTATTAGCATTAGAGCGGCGGCCAACCATTTAATTTGATTTTGATTCATACAATTGATTCTCAAATTCTGTTATTAAAAACTCTGTTTTTAATAATTAAATATTTAGTGAGTTTTTTGACTCAATATATTTACAAACTTTCCCTTTTTTAGGATGTTTGATATGCTATAAAATGCCGTTATTAAAGGTGTTTTTAAATGTCGATAGATCGTATTTTATATATCCTTTGTTAAAATATAGCAAACCTTGCAGGAGTCGTAAATTTTTTACCCCACCCCAGCCCTCCCCGATGCCTTGGGGAGGGAGTAAGAAATTCACAAAGGATTTAGGATTGCTATAGTATTTTTTTTATTAAAATCCCCAGTACAATTAAATCTACTGTACTCATAATCTATCCTTAAAGCAACACCTAAATTAAAGAGAGCTAGCACTGCAATCAGTAGAAATGCTGTGAACCCGCTGCTCGTCGCCACCAATATTCCTAAAAACATCCGAGTGAATAGTACCGGCCATGACATTTTTAGCAGATTCAAATCCCGATCGCCATTGTAAAGTTTTTAGGTGCGATCGCTGGGGATGGGGGCGATCGCCTGCTGCAAGGAAATAGAGCAGCCGAGTGCGATCGCCCTTTTATTACCCCAATTCCCTCCCAGCAATAGTTTCCCTCACAATTGCGGTTCAATTCCAGCCGATCGCAACTTCCTCTAAGTCTGCAAACAATATTTCTCAAGAAGTAATCCTGTCTGCACCGACGCGCGATCGTACTTTAATACTTTGCATAACTCTGGCCTCATTAAGTTTGTACTGAAATTCAATCTTGTCAGAAATTACTCATCTATGCCAAAGAAAACGGGTTTTTTACCGAATATGTGGGTGAGTGCGAAAGATTTTCCTCAAAAAACCCGGTTTCTGAGCACCCGTGCGTCATTCTACCTCTATATTTAGGATTGGTGTATCTCATTAATTTCGCACCTGAACCCGGTTTAATCCAAAACCAATTAATCGCGCTGGAATATTTCGCAAAATTGGTAACTGCAACAAAAGTGGCGGTGTAAACGGTCGATTTGTATCTAATGCCCCCTTAATAATTCGCTCCTGTACAAACGATTGAAATGCTTGAATGATGCGTGTGGGCAACTCCCGCTGTCGCTGCACCTCTGCCAAATCCCACAGATGCACGCGATCGTTTTTCAGGGGGGCGCTGAGTACATTGGCCGCGACGACAGCATCTTGAATAGCATAGTTAATTCCCACACCGCCTACGGGCGACATGACGTGAGCGGCATCCCCAATTAAGAGCAAACCGGGACGATACCAGCGGGGAAGGCGACTCGATTCAACGGACAGAAAAGAAATTTGCGACCAATCTTTCAATTGCTCGACCCTATCTGCAAATTCTGGTGCTAATTCAGCAACAGATTTTTGCAAAGCTTCTATTCCTGAGTCGCGCAATTTCTGATAGCTGCCTTTCAGAATAATGTAACCGAGTTGCCAATAATCCAAGCGGTCAATTATGGCTAATAAATGACCTCCAACAGCTCGACCTCCCACGCCGAAATCTTGAACATCATGGGGACTGCGCGGCAAACGAAACCAAAGGACATCCATCGGCGGGGAAGTTTTAATCGGTTCAAAACCTGCTAATTGGCGCAGGCGGGAAAATCGACCGTCTGCACCGACTGTGAGGGTCGATCGCACTTCATGCCATCCCCCGCGTCCCCGGTAGCGAATGCCGCACACAACCCCATTTTCGACGATCGTTTCTTGTACGTTCGCTCCCATTACTAGCTGAAAACTAGGGTAGCGCTGCGCTTCGGCAGTGATGAATTCGAGAAACTTGATTTGGGGAAGGATAGTGATGTAAGGATACTTGGTTTTGAGACAGGACAAATCTACGAGTGTGGCGGTATTTCCAGCAGCTTGGATGGTGAGGCGGCGCATTTTTGTATGGGGCAATTCCAGCAATTGTGCTGCTAAACCCAATTGATCCATAATTTCCATTACTGACGGATGCAGCGTATCGCCGCGAAATTCGCGGTCAAAATCTTTGTGTAATTCTAGCAGCATGACTGGAATGTTTTGCCGCGCTAAAAGTAATGCTAAAACAGCACCTGCCGGCCCACCTCCGACAATGCAGCAGTTGGTATGCTGCACGTCAACTATCGAGTGTTCTTGACAGGTTTCGGAATTTTGAACAGAGTTGACAGTCATATTTTTATGTTCCTGTTTGCTCAACAATTCTGCTAGCTACTTTTAGTTTAGCAAAACGCAGTAGTTAATTAATTCTCTAATTTTTTTTGCTCTCAAAAGAAGGACATACACGGCTTTCCTAAGTTGACACTCCTACTCCTAAAGGCGATCGCCAATCCACCAGCGGATCGATCGCACCCAGCCAACCCCAGCCTCAGCCGCAGGTGAGGCAATCCCCCCGCAGCCCCCGCTTCTCGACGCGGTACAATAAATGCAATCATACTTAACGCTGATATTGAAAAAGCTACACACAACGCCACAGGAGACAATGGACGTATGGGAAAAGTAGTTGGCATTGACCTCGGAACGACAAACTCAGTAGTAGCCGTCATGGAAGGCGGCAAACCGGTTGTGATTGCCAACGCAGAAGGGATGCGGACAACTCCCTCGGTGGTTGCTTTCACCAAGGAAGGAGAACGCCTTGTCGGACAGATGGCCAGACGCCAAACTGTTCTCAACCCGCAAAACACGTTTTACGCCGTCAAGCGGTACATCGGACGCAAATATACCGAACTGACTCCTGAATCGAAGCGCGTCCCTTACACAACTCGCCGCGACGAAAACGGGAACATCAAAGTCAAGTGTCCCCGCCTGAAAAAAGATTTTGCCCCAGAGGAAATTTCAGCGATGGTGTTGCGGAAGTTGGCCGATGAAGCCAGCCGCTATCTGGGACAAGAGGTGACGGGGGCTGTAATTACTGTTCCGGCTTATTTCAACGACTCGCAGCGACAGGCGACGCGGGATGCGGGACGAATTGCCGGACTTGAAGTCAAGCGGATTTTAAATGAGCCGACAGCGGCTTCTTTGGCTTACGGTTTGGACAGGCGAGAAAGTCAAACTATTTTAGTGTTTGATTTGGGCGGCGGTACTTTTGATGTATCTATCTTAGATGTGGGAGACGGAGTATTTGAAGTCAAAGCAACTAGCGGCGATACTCAATTGGGCGGCAATGATTTTGACTCCAAAATTGTTGATTGGTTGGCAGATCAATTCTTAGAAAAAGAAGGAATTGATTTGCGACGGAACCGCCAAGCTTTGCAGCGATTGATCGAAGCGGCAGAAAAAGCCAAGATTGAGCTGTCGGGAGTCGGTGTCACGGAGATTAATTTGCCGTTTATTGATGCGAATGAAGATGGGCCTTTGCATCTGGAAACGCGACTAACTCGCGGTCAATTTGAGGGGTTGTGCACAGATTTGGTGCAGCGGCTGCGGCGGCCGGTGAAACAAGCTTTAGCCGATGCAAATTTGAGTCCTTCTCGCATTGACGAAGTGGTGTTAGTCGGCGGTTCGACTCGCATTCCTTTGGTTCAGGAAGTTGTTCGCAGTTTGATCGATCGAGAACCGAATCAAAATGTCAATCCCGATGAAGTTGTGGCGGTGGGTGCGGCAATTCAAGCGGGTATTTTGGGGGGGGATGTCCGCGATGTCCTGCTGTTGGACGTGACCCCGCTGTCGCTGGGTTTGGAAACTATCGGCGGGGTGATGAAAAAACTGATTCCTCGGAATACTACTATTCCTGTCAGGCGATCGGACATTTTTTCGACTGCTGAAAACAACCAAACTGTGGTAGAAATTCACGTAATCCAAGGAGAACGGGAATTAGGCAGAGATAATAAGTCTTTGGGACGGTTTAAACTAACTGGAATTCCGCCGGCACCGCGAGGGATTCCGCAGGTGCAAGTAGCTTTTGATATTGACGCTAACGGGATGCTGTTGGTGACTGCTTTGGACAAAACTACCGGCAGGGAACAAAGCATTACTGTGCAAGGTGCTTCGACGCTGACTCAGCAAGAAGTGAATCAAATGATTCGCGATGCGGAACAGTTTGCTCAAGCTGATAAGTTGCAGCGGGAAAGGGTAGAAAAACGCAATCGGGCTGAAGCTTTAGCTTATCAAGCGGAGCGGCAGTTGCGGGAAGTTGCGCTCGATCGCGGAATGCAGTTTGCTCAAAGAAGCCGCCAGCGCATTGAAACTTTAATTCGGGAATTGCGAGACAGTTTGGAACGCAACGACGAGCGGGGAGTTGACCAAGTTGGTTCGGATTTGCAGGATGCTCTTTACGATTTGAGCCGGGAAGTTTCCGCGTTTGCGATGGATGACGATGATGATGATTTCTTCGAGTCTGTGAAGCGCACTTTTACGGGCGACGGTACTAAGCTGCGCAGCGATGACAGCAGCTATTATACCAATGCTAAGCCGTACAGGCGATCGACAGTCGATCCAATTCCCGATCGCCCATACGATCGTTCATACGATCGAATGGGCGATCGCATGGGCGATCGCAGAAACAGTGCTAATCGCCCGAGTCGGCCTTATCAAAATCAAAGCGACGATTGGGATGATGACGACGATTGGCTGTAATTGAAGGAAGAAGGAAGAAGGAAGAGGGAAGAAGGAAGAAG
>JAICRN010000039.1 GCA_025937335.1 Microcoleus sp. TY_ISSM_2_bin.22 | reverse complement strand
TGATCGGCAGTCCTTGGTAAATGGGCCTCTTGACCGACACAGGTGATAGGCTATACAACATAAAGTAATTTAATATCTGTAGCTGTCGCTCAACAAACCACCACCAACCTGTGATGAATCAAGCGGGAGCCTTCAAGGGGAAAGAAAGATGAAAAAATTAGAATTTTTGCTACAGAAAGAAGGCGATCGCGCCTGGTTGCCCCTAGAAACCTCCGACGTGGAAATTCTAGAAGGCAAATACCGTGTGGTTGCTCGCATTCAGCACCCCAACACCGACATCGAAATTCGCGTTACCCATACTTCCTTCGACCAAGG
Organism: Microcoleus sp. TY_ISSM_2_bin.22; assembly: GCA_025937335.1. Classification (GTDB taxonomy): domain Bacteria; phylum Cyanobacteriota; class Cyanobacteriia; order Cyanobacteriales; family Microcoleaceae; genus Microcoleus. Next base: position 16,190 of record JAICRN010000039.1, on the reverse strand, counting down.
GGCGCAGCGGAAAGTCCAAAGCCGATCGGCCCGCACCAACCCCGAAGGATTAGTCGTGATCATTCCCTACACCAGGCTCAAACCCGGACTGTGGGAACTCTCCTGCTTGCCAGATCCCAAATCAACACCGTTAAAACCTTGGCAGTACGGCGTTCAGTTGGAAGTATTGCCCGCAGAATCGGAAACTTCCGAACCCCTACCGCCGATCGACCAAACCGAACCCGCAACTGCCGCCGCAGCACCAAAAATCGCCGCAACTGCCGCCGCAGCACCACAAATAGCCGCAGCGGTCGATCGTCCCGCACCAACCCAAATCCCACCAGCCGATTCAGCACCGCAGCAGACCAAAATCTACCAATTTCCCATTCCCCAAACCCCCCAACCTAAACCCCACGTCAAACTCGAACTCGCCCTCGATCGAGAAACCTTCGTCACCCAACTCGGTCGCCCCTTAATCATTTCCGGCAAAATCGACATTCCCCACCCCCCCCAAAAAACCAGAAAAACAGCAACTCTCATCCCCGAATCCGAAGCGCTAGAACTCAAGCAACTCATCGGTTCAGCACAACTGCAAATTTACCTGCGCGACCCCCAAACCTCACAAATTCTCGCAGAAATCCAGCAGCCGATGCCAGAACAAGTTCCCCCCTGCATCTTTGCCTGCGTCACCTACATCCCAACCGAGTGCAAAAGCCGCCTAATTTTAGGAGAAGCAATTCTCACCAGCGGCGGCGTCACCCTAGCCACCAAACTATTCACAATTACAGCGCGTTTAGAGCATCTTCTAGAGGAAATTAAAGACAATTTCATCGAAGAAAAGCATCAAGCCGAACCCTCCCCAACAGCCTCAAAACCGCCTCGGATCGCCAAAAATATATCTTTCCTCAAGCTAGTAGAAAAATCTTTAGACCCTCCATCCCCCGCCGAAACCCCAACCGCTGAGGCCCTGCCCCCTCAACTGAGTTCCCGTCAGACTCCAAGTGCAGGCGGCCTAGAACTGCCCGCATTCGGTAACAAACTGCCCGACAGCAGCCGATCGCAATTGCTGTCGGAAATCTCCAATTCGCCTCGAACAGCCACAGAGTCGATCGACCCACAAACCAAACCCTCAGACATTCCACAATCCCCTAAAACAGCGGAAATCGGAGCGATCGACCAAAAACCCGAAAACAGCCCCGAATTAGAAACAACCGCCCCAAAAACCCAGCCAGCACCCACAAAACAGGCATTTCAAACCTTAAACGTCGAAAGTCGATTTTGGTCGCGACTGAGTTCCTTAGCCAGCAACGGCGAATCCCCCGACTGGCTGAAAGCAACCACCCTGTCCCCCACTGCAAAAACCACCGCCAATAGCAGCGACGCAATTGCCGTTGTCCAAGAAAGCAGTCCCACCCAGCAGCAAGCCGAAACCAGCGAAACAATTTCCGACCCCAAATCCACTAGCCCGGAAGCCAGAGAATTTGTGGTCTTTGACGAGCCCCCGCAGCCGAAACAAGTTGCTCAAAAAACCGCAACTGTCGCAGCAGAAGACACCCCCCCGATTCCCTACGTTTTGCCAGAAGACGAGTTAGTACCGATGCCGGTTTTGGAATTGCCGCGCGCCGAAATCGTCGCCGGCGGGCCGGTAAAAGTGCAAGTGCAACTGCCGGAATTAATGCCCCGGATTTATGTGAAAGTTTGGGTGTACGATCGGCAAACCTACCTGATTCTCGACGGGCCGCGCTGGATTACCGAATTTAAATCTAACGGGTTGGGAAACGTCCGAGCAAGTATCGAGTTAGAGATTCCCTACGGCTGCATGGAAGTCGAATTTGAGGCGATCGCCGTCGAAATGCAAACTCAGCGGGAAAGCCACAAAGTAAGCGTTCACCGCCAAGTTTTACCCCCAGCCGGGCCAACTTTACCCCTGGATAGGTAAGCCCAAATCCGCGTGCATCCGCGTGCATCCGCTGACATCTGCGGTTAAAAAATTCTACTTACTTCCCCGCCAACTGGCGAAACTTCTTCTTAAACTTATTCTTATACACGTAGATCGATCGCTGCCAATCCTCAAATTGCAGCGACATCTCCGCCGCCAAACCCGTGCGGTGCCAAACATCCTCCTGACACTTGCGGCGGCAAAAATTCATCGGTTCCGAGTAAACTTTCCCACTAGATAAACTTGGCTTAGGCCCGCACCAGTGAATCACAGTCGCCTGAGTGCGATCCGCCGCAGGCCCGCTAGACTCCACCGGAAACCGCTTTCTCACCCAATCCCGGTCAAAATCCGGCACCAGCAACTGCATATCCACACTCTGCACCCGCAGCCGATTTTCCCCGGCCGCCCGGAAAATCATAAAGTTCAAAAACCCCATTTCTCCGTACTTAAATATCCCCGGATTTGCCGCCGTAAAATCTAAAATTTCTACGTATTCTTCCAAGCTAAAAACGCCGCGCTTTGCAAAAAAAGTACCGGTGCAGAAATAATTGGCTCGATATTTCGACCAGTTAAAAGTGGGGAAATGCTTCTCAACGCCCGGAATGTCAAAGAAAAATTTTGAAACATCTGCATCCGAATTTTCCTGACAAGGTTGGTCTACAATAAAATCAAAGTCTTGAAAATTAGCAAACTTGAGAACATCGCCCCAAACGATCGTATCGGCATCCAAAACCATAAAATTTGACCAAGGACTTTCCCAGAAAGCAATCATTTTAGTTTTTCCCCAACCAAAACTTCTTTTTCTGAGAACCTCTTCAGAAACGGTGTTGCGATCGATCACTCGCACCCCGTAGGACTTTTCCAAAGCACTCACAGAAAACGTACCGTCAATCAACAGACAAATCGGCACATCTCCCAGAAAATATCGGATGCTAGCACAGCAACCCTTAGCAAACAGATAATCCTGGTCGCAGCAGGCAATAATAATACCAAAATCTTCCATAAACCCTCACTTTTTTACTAACTTGCCTAGCCACAGCGTTTCGTTTTTTTGTTCTGAAAGCAGCTCGATTTTCAAGTTTTGCATTTTCGCCAGCTTAGCACTAAACTTCTGCGATCGCCCGTAGACAAAAACATCGCTAAAACCGCTAGGAATATTGGGTATAGTTGGTCTGTCAAACAACTGAGCTCGACGGCGCGCTTCCGGGTCAAGCAATACCAATTGCAGCCGCACTTTCGGTTCTAACAAATGACTCATTGAGAGTATATTTCCCAGACTGACTTCCGAGATATCACTGACAAGCAGCGGCTTTGGAGCACGATCGATCCTGCGAGCAATTTCGGGATTTTCCCGGCCCCATTCCTTAGTCCACCAAGTCTCGGCTTGAGAACTAACGGCATTCGACACCAAGCCGCCCGTTAACAGTACAACTGTCAAAACTTTCCACATTTGCCGTTTCCAGCTTGGCACGCCCAGCGCGGTAATTTTAGTCGCTAAAAGGTAAGCAACAGCGATTTGCATCCCCAAATAAGTCGGAAATAGGTAGCGAGCTTTAGTCGATCGGATTCCTCCCAATATAACATCCGGCAGCACCACTGCCAGTGCTGTCACCGCCATCAACGTCAATACAAACAGCCAAACCTGTTTGTTCGTCTCCGAACACAGAAAATAAACTGCATACCCTAGGATTGTCAATAAACTTAAAGTCGCTGCCACTAAACCAATAAGATATACGGATCTCGCATTAGAAGTTAGCCCCAAATCAAAAAAAACGCGACCGATATTTCCGGCCCAATTCTTAACTAAAGATAGCCTCTGACTTCCTAGATTAGCCCAACTTGTCGCCCCGGCTGCTGCACTTTTATTTACCAGGAAGATTTCCATCCAAGGCAGAAATGCTAGCAACGACACGGCAATTGCGATCGAGTAACTCACTAGCTTTTTATTCGATGTAAAACCTTGAGTTACTGCGATATAAATTCCGTGTCCTAACGCAACTAACAGACTAAATAAATGAGTGTAAAATCCCAGAATACTTGCTACTGCGTAAATGCTCCAACTTAGCTTGTTTTGCAGCCGGAGTGCTCGCAGCAGAGAGGCACAAGAAAGCAAAATCAGGGCCTGCCACAAACTGTAGGGACGTGCTTCTTGAGCGTAAAGCACGTGCAAGGGAGAAACTGCTAGCAATGCCACAGCTATCCACGCCACTTCCGGCGGTGCAAACAATTCTCGGCACAGCCAGTACAGGCCAGGAAACGCTAACAAACTCATCCAAACTGAGAAACTTCTGATCGCTGCTGGAGAATCACCGAATAGTTTTGCCCAACACTTGACTGCCAGAAAATACAGTGGTGGCAGTTGAGGTTCTTCTATTGCCAAACTTTTAACAGTATCGCCAAAATTTTTTGTCGCATTGAGGCGTTGATATTTCATCAAATCTTTGGCTGCCACTAACTGACCGCTGCTTATTTCTTGAAGAACTTCTGTTTGCGTGTATCCAGAAATCCGCAGGGAAGTAAATGCTTCATCGTACCAATAAAACTTTTTGTCTATGTTGACGAAGCGAAAGAAAAATCCTAATAGCAATAATACCACTACTAACAGCCGCAGTTTTATTTTCATCCCAGTCAGAGATGGTGTCAAAAATATAGATGGCACGCCTCAATTTAATATACCATATAAATAGCGAGTGTATTGCCAAATCTACAGGTTATTCGATCGCCTTCCCATCACTGGCGGCATTTACTTGTGTTCTGAGCAACTTAAAACCGTCTTGGATGCACTCCTTACTGTCATAAACCCGGTTTTTTTACTTTGAGCGATCGCCTAAAAGGAAGTATTTGCGTTCCTCAAACCCGGTTGATGCGTCCAGGATGCCCGGAGAATCAATGGATACTTTGGCAGTGGCATAAATCACAGAGAAAATGTGCTTTGAGATCCCGAGGCTGTGCCAAAAAAATAACTGGTTGTCAAACGCCAGACAGGGAGACCACAAAACTATAATTTCAGCTAACAGACATTCAGTCGGCTGCTGCTGCCAGACCGCAAAAAAATTGTGTTAAAGTAGCGGGAAATTAAATCCGCCAACCGGCAGTCTCAAAAATGGCGATCGCGCTGGCAAGTCGAGACTGCTGGAGCCATCAAAAAACCCAAATTGGTCAAGCCGGAACTTTGGTTTGGACGGGGTAAATTTACCAACCTTTAGCTCTGAGTTCCCCACTATTGGCTGGAAAATACCCCCTGCCGCGCCGCGAGGTTTAAAGTTAGCTTAAAAAGCTTGACATTCTAGGAGAGAAAGCTGTATAAGGGATGCGACAAGCAGCCACAATCCTACCTATAACTGTCTGTTAAGTCTGGCGTAACCGAAGGCTCTGGGCAGTTGTCAGTTAAAGGCAGATAGTGGTCGAACCCGTAAAACCAGTTGTCGATCGCCCGCAGAGCAAGTCAAGCAAGTCTGGCGATCTAGAGATGAAATTAGCAGGTGATGGTATAATCAACTGTAATGAAATGTGGGCTTGACCTGAATTGATGCCTGGGCTGTACAAGGAGCCAGCCTCCTACGTTCAACCAGGAACTAGACACGCCTACTGTGAATCAACAGTTATGGATAGGTTCTATTTTGGCAGTTATTGTCAACAGGCAAGCAACCACAAAAATTAGCAGTTGGGAATTGCCGATCGAGTTGAATAGAGTGTGAAGGTGTGAGGAAAATGAACAGAACTTTTTGGAATTTACTGCTAGTATCCCCGACAATTCTGGGGTTATCATCAGTCGTCAGTGCCGCTGCGATCGCAGCAGAAGCTCCAGCAACCGCTGAAGCCAACCAGCTAGCTACAGCTCAGTCATCTGAGTCAAAAATTGCAGAAATAGCTGCAGAAATAGTTGCAGAACCAGTTGCAGCAGCCCCTGCTGCCCCAGAAAAGCTGGCTTTAAACAGCAGCGCTGAAGCTGCCCAAACCCCGGTCGCCAACTCCGCCGACGCTGAAAAACTGCCTGAAAAACTGGCTGCAATCGAACCAGACACCAGCGCAGCAGCACTCGAAACCACAGCGAGCGAAATCGACTCAGCAGCCCCAAGCGCTCCCGCCAGCACAGCAGCAGCGACTGAACCCGTAGCAGCAGCCAGCACAGTCGAACCGTCGTCGCCCCAAGCATCAGACTTGGCCTTACAAAGCAGCCAGACACACACCGCTGCGAAAATTGAAGTGCCAGCAGTCACCGCTGCGAAAATTGAAGTGCCAGCGGTCGCCAGCACCCCAGCTACTGCCCCAGCTACTAAGGTAGAAATTGCTCAGACAGTACCCGGAGGAATGGGCGGCCCGATCGTCCCTGCAGCTCCCCAAGCACAGCCGACTCAACAGTCGGGAACCATGTCCCAAGTGACATCGGTTTCTCAGCTCTCCGACGTGCGGCCGACAGATTGGGCATTCCAAGCCCTGCAATCCCTAGTCGAACGCTACAGTTGTATCGTAGGTTATCCCGACGGCACCTACCGCGGCAACCGGGCCCTGACTCGCTACGAATTTGCAGCCGGCGTCAACGCTTGCTTAGACAACATAACCAAACTAATTGGGTCAACAGGTAACTTGGTCACCAGAGACGACTTAGCCATCCTGCAACGCCTGCAAGAAGAATTTGCAGCCGAACTCGCTACCCTGCGCGGACGAGTAGACGGCCTAGAAGCTCGCACCGCAGAACTCGAAGCCAACCAGTTCTCCACCACAACCAAATTGGCTGGAGAAGCCATTTTTGCCGCCAGCGACACCTTCGGAGATGGTGTCGGCCTTCACGACGACAAAACCTCTACCAACTTGGGCTACCGGGTGCGCTTGAACTTATTGACAAGCTTCACCGGTCGAGACTTGCTCAAAACCCGCTTGCAAGCAGTCAACGTCGCCCGCTACGACAGAGCCACGGCTACCGGTACCAACATGGCTCGCTTGGCTTTTGACGGCGACGAGGGCAGCCAAATCACACTAGACGAACTGTACTATCGTTTCCCGATCGGTGGCTCTACAGTCTTTGTCGGTCCTAAAGGACTTGACCTGGATGAAATTGCAGACCAGGCTTCTACCTTTGGTAACTCTACGAGTACGGGTTCACTTTCCAGATTTGGAGTACGCAACCCGGCAGTATTCCGCGGGCCACAGGGAGCTGGCGCAAGTTTGACTTTCAACTTGGGCAGCCTCCGAGCTACCGCGGGCTATCTCGCCGGCGACAGCGATGCTCCTAACCCAGCAGACGGCAGGGGCGTTTTCAACGGTTCTTTCAGCGCTCTGGGTCAGATCGGCTTTTTTAGCAGACCCTTTGATTTGGCCTTCACTTACACCCGCAAATACAATCGGGCAGGCGATGTTGGCATCATGGGTGGCACTGGCAGTGCTTTGGCGAACCAGCCCTTCGGTCAATCACCCACTGAATCAGATAACTATGGCGTGCAAGTTAACTTCAAACCCAGCAGCCGCTTTCAGATTGGTGGGTGGTACGGTTATACGAAGGCTGAACAACTGCGGGGCGGTAACAATGAGGCTACCATCCAGAATGGTGCTATCACTGTGGCCCTGGGAGATTTTGCCCGACAAGGCAACGTCCTCGGTTTCGTCTTCGGTGTACCGCCAAAAGTTACCGAGAGTGATGTCGCCAGAAACCGCAACACCTCTTATCACTTAGAGGGTTTCTATCGCTTCCAAGTCAATGACTTTATCTCGGTGACACCGGGCGTTTACGTGATTCTGAATCCCGAACACAACAAAAACAACGAGGATATCTGGGTAGGAGTCCTGCGGACTACCTTTAGTTTCTAAGGTTTCCAGACATTTAGTGACAGCTAAAAGCGGCAGGCGACTGCCGCTTTTAGTTATTGGTCATCAGTCGATCGATTTTAGATTTTAGATTTTAGATTTTAGATTTTCAACAGTCAACAGTCATCAGTCAAGAGTCAACAGTTCAGAAATTATGAATTTTGGCGGCAAATCCCGAATACCGAGGTGTAGCCGTGCAGAAAGGTGCTGCCGCCGACGGGGCCGATTTCGCCGTTGCAGAAAAAGCCGCTCAGAGGGATGTTTTTGAGGTATCGGCCAAAGAGTCGGGAGTCAAAGTTCGATTGGCCGTAAAGTCCTTCACCGCGCCCCAGACAAGAGAACATCAAGGCCCCGGCACTGGATGTACCTCTGTACTCGGCGGCCCGCTGATAGCGATCGAGCAGCATTTCTAGGTCTTCTGCGGAGGTGCGGGCATCACGCAGGTGAAATTGGATGCGCTGTCCGGGACGGACTCGATCGCCGATCGCAATCGCCCCCACTTTGGGATCTACTCCCAACAGATTGCGGATTAAGAAATCTCCCGGCTCTAGTGTCAGCTTGAATTCATCGCTGACTAAGCCTACAAATAACGAGTGCTGGGCTAATTCTCGGTCTTCTTCGCTCAAAGTTTGGACTAACTCTCGAAGTGCCTCTAAGGGCGATCGCTCGATGCCCCCGCTGCTGCTATCGTCGCTTTGTTCTTCGAGTTTCAGCAAAATATTGCGCTCTCCTTCCGTCACCCGATAAGGATGCCCGATCGGCCGACAGCCTTGAGCGACTATTGTTTCCAAAACTATATTGCCGCTCAAAGCCACTCCAACCGTCCCTTCTCGGTAAAGCTGATAGTTGCAAAACAGCGCTGCGCCCCTACCCGCACCGTCCCCGCCGGCGAGCCCCCCTACCTTCGCCGCACCCGGATAGGCATAATCTAGCCCTTGCAGCAAATCGTTAATTTTTGCCGAAAATGGGTCGGCGAAAATAATAAACTGCGGTTCTTCCCGGGCCGGCACGCCCAAGAGATCCACCCAAGTATCCGGGGGACTGTCTAAGTCCGGTAGTTCTTCTGCATTGACGTGAAAAGTTCTGACGTTCACTCCCGGCAAGCGGGCCAGACTCAGGCTGACTGCTGGAGCTCCCTCGACTTCTTCGGTGAGGCCGCCCCGGTTCGTGCCGATGACTCCTCCCCCGCCGCAGCCCAGGATCGCTGGCACCGGCAGCAGTTCTCGGAGTAAAGGCATCAGCCGAGAATACTCGCTGGCAAAGGCAGACGAGATAAATATCAGGGCTAAATCGGCCCGGCCTTCTAAAGTTCGATCTGCTTGTTCTATAACTTCTTTGAGGGCGGATTCCAAAGAGGGGCGGGTTGATAAAGCGCTGACCCACTGCATTTTGTTTTCGGTGTACATACGGCGAACTTCTCTATAAAACTATCTCTATACATTAGGCTAACCGCAACTGGCCGCTGGCGGGACGGTATTCTTGGGCGATCGATTCCCCCAGAAGGCGGTTCTTGTGTTAACATAAGTTAACATGAGGGTCAAATAAATCTGTTTGGTGTTAAATGTTGTCTTCAGCTAAATCTTAAAAGATAAAGCTCAATACAGTTTGACACACCAACTTCATGTAATGTTTTCATCAAAAGTAAGGTCGGCTCGACCTACATTGATGCCTGGCGACTAGAACCCGCCAACGGGATAGAGTAAAGCAGGAAGTAGAGACACCTGCTGCAACCGCAGTTGATGGATGGTTTCTATCTGGTCCGCTGCTACAGCAGCGCATCTCCAGCTACTATTAGCCGGGTCGCCAGACCGAAACTGCCAATCCAACACAAACTAACATCCAAAAAGAAAACCTTTCTTACTCAATAAGGTGACTATGACAACAACACCCGCGGGCAACATCCAAGAAAAAATTGCAGAAGAACTAGAAAGCGCTCGTGTCGTCTGTGACACCAAGGGCGCCACTTCCGGGGAATGCGCGGCGGCGTGGGACGCAGTTGAAGAACTGCAAGCAGAAGCTTCCCACCAAAAGCAAGTCAAACCTAAGAATTCCTTTGAAAAGTATTGCGACGACAACCCTGACGCTGCTGAGTGCCGCATCTACGACGAATAAACGAGCAATTTAGCTCTACGCCTTCCCTCCCGCGCCTCCGTCTAACTTTGGGCGCGGGAGGATTTGACTGGTTGAGCCTCCAAGTAATGGCGAGATTTTCCCTCTATCCTGTCTCAAATACGAAATTGGAAAGCGCGCCAAGTCAATTTGGCAATCCTTGCAGCAGCAACTGGAACATTAAGCAGAGTGTTCCAGTTGCTGATTTTTTGGCATGGCATAATTGCGGGATGATTTTGATTGTTGTGTGGGATGAGCTCTCGTATCCCGATGGCGTGTATTTTCAAAGCAGGCGAGACACCCCACAAGAATCATCCTCAAATTGTGCAACGCTGATTTTTGAGCATTTTTATAGAAAAAGACTGGAGGCGGAAAACGATCGAGATTTTAGTCCGCTTAACTTGAGCGACACTTCTGGAGTTGGGTCAAGAGTGTTCGTGAGTCTTGTACTAGGCGTGATACGATCGTTGTCGTAGGTTGAAAATTGAGTATAACTAGACAACGTAAAAACTCGCCCTCTTATTGTTGAGTGCGCAGTCACGCTTAACGTTGTTGCTGTCTAGGAAAACTTGCATTTGAACCAAAATCTAAATACATACAGACAACCGATCGAGTACGGTAGGGCATACCGGAATTCACGCTTGGGGAGAAGACACCTTTACTTAGGCTGGAGAAATCCTGTCGCAAGCAAGTGACTTCGTTGAACCAAGAATCTCAGTCACCAAGAGTGTACAGAGTGTCAAAGTAGAATTTGTCATAAATAAGTGAGTATATTTTCCCAAAGATGTTGAGTCTTTTATTGGCAGCCACCGGGCCTTGGTTTCAACCGCTAGTTTGGATGGATTACCGGTTGTCTGTGTTATTAACAATTTCGATCCCGCTGGTAGTTCTGATTTGGGCTGTTTTTGCAAAAGCTGAGGCTATTGTCCGTTTGTCGATTATTTATTGGCGGGTGGCGAGTTTGCTGGCAATTACACTTTACCTGATGATGGCTGCGCTGCCAGTGAGCTTTGTGTCGTCGGTGATGGGGAGGGCTTTGATTCCTGCTTGTCTCTGGTTTTGGCAGGATTTAAACGAAGAAATTGCCGATCGACCGCAGTCGCCCCTAAAACTGGCTTTTACAGCTTGGCGGTGGGCGATTACTGTTTACAGCGGTTTGGGCGCGATCGCTCAAATTCCCTTCTTAAGCTGTGCCTTTAAATCTCAAATTCAGGTAATTGACGAACCTTTTTGCCGCGTTTGGTTAGACCCGCCTTGGCTTTACAAAGAGATGTTTCACGCTACAGCAAACCCTCAATTTTTGGGATTGTTGGGTCTGATAGGTTTAGCAATTTATGTACTTTACTTGTCATACTTTGTGCTAATTAGACTGGGAAAACAGGGGAGGTCAGCTACCGGAAATTAAGTGATTTCAAGTAAGTATTTGCCTCCTAAATTCTAGCTAAAATCTTCAACAAAAAACTCAAAAATCTCAAATCAAAAAATCCGGGGCGCATCTACGAAACAATCAAACTAACAACAAGATCGGGATCGCTGGCGTGACAGTAATGTTATTGGAAAAGACTGTGATGGATAGCAAACAGGCATACTTACAGTGCTTAGAAAGGCTGACTTGGGCGATCGATCGCCTAGAAGCAAAAGTCAAACCAAGTGAACTCGCTTGGATTGCCGAACTGATAGTTCAGCCGATGATGGGACCCTGGCGATTTTTTCACACTCCCGAACATATTTTTGATGTGGGGGGAAATGAAGATGCGATCGAGGTTTTGGCAGCTTTATTTCACGATACAGTCTACGTGCAAGTCGATCACAGCATTAACTTTAACGTCAGCTACTACATCACTCCTGTTACAAAAGAGGTTAACAAACAGCTACAAATTCGGGAGCAATCTGAACTCTCTGCGGATGCTACCTTTGAGATGGTAATGCTAGTATTCGGTTTTGTACCGGGGGAAGTGCTCAATCCTTTCACAGGACAAAACGAATTTCTCAGCGCTTTGGTAGCAGCAAAAGCTCTCGAACCATTTCTCAAACGCGAGCAACTGCTTCAAATTTCAGCCTGCATAGAAGCAACCATTCCGTTTCGTTCCGCCGAGTGGGGAGTAACGGTAAGCCAGCACCTTTATGACCGATTGCAAGCAATAAATAGCCTGTTTAAACTCAGTTTGACAGACGAGCAACTGCGGGAAACGGTGAAAAAAGCTGTGCGAATTTCTAACAGGGATGTGATGAGTTTTGCTCACCAGAGTTCAGCCCATTTTTTGGCCAATACCTGGAATTTACTGCCGGAAACCAATCACAATCTCACATCCTGGGGTTTTTACACGGTTCGGGACTACCGAGTTGCTTTGCTGAAGATGGAAGGTTTTCTGAATAATCTCAAGCCTGAGGTTATTTTTCGGCAGTTTCAGGGATATCCAGACGATCGCACCTATCAGCGCTGGGAAACTAATGCTAAGTACAATCTTGAAATTGCTAAGCTTTATTTGGGCTGCAAACTGGCTGCTATCGCACTGCTGGAAGTTCTTTCTTCGGGTTTTGGACTCGATGTCTCTCTGGCGATGATGATGGGAGAACTTCCGGATCGAGCTACTCGATGCGTGGGCCTGGAAAGCTTTTTTCCAGCAATAGATAAACCTTACAAACCTAAAAGTAGTTTAGAAGCAGAAGTATTGAATTTATTAGAAAATGGGCGGGCTAAAAGCATTTCTAATACCGATTTGGATAACTCGCCGCTGACAACGTTTGTGGTGAAAATTGTTGGTTTTGACGAAATGCGCTATCAGTGCGATCGAGCTAAGGAGTTTTTTCGGCAAAATCTGGACGCAGACGGCTTTATTTCCGACTTTAACCCGATAGTTACAGAAAGTGTTATTGATTCAATTGTCAAGTTGTTTGACAGCCGAAAATCTACTATCTACCGATTCTATGATATCACTTCTAAGTTAAAGTCCCAACCCCAGATTAATTTTCCCGATCGCCCATTTCGATCGCATGGTTAACTAGCTTTAAATACAGTATTTTTGCCTACTCTATAGAAAATACCGTTACTCAGCTTATAGAAGAGTGGAGCGATTACACTGTAGGACGATTGATTGACTCGCTTTCTCTACGTCAATCTGCCTGTCAATCCCGACACTAACAGCCGTACAGGTAAGTAGGCAGGCGGGATTAAACCGAATAGTGTAATATCGTTTCCGGTTGCATCGGAATGATACCGAGGACACAGCAGTGCTGTGTCCCTACCCCGATTAATTGTAGGGACACGGCACTGCCGTGTCCTGACTCTGGGTAATATTAATTTCGATGCTATCGGATTTAATATAACACTATATAAACAGGTTTAAGTTAGCCAGTAGAGAGCATTTGGAGACTTTGCCCTCGTTTACATAGGGGCATTTTTTTGCGCCGACTTACTTATGGTGTGGGGCTGGTGGCAAAGATGCTAAAAGTTGATAAAAAATGGAAATTCGCTGCTGTTTGCCTTTGATAATTACTTTGTACAAAACGGATTTGATAGCCGGCTGTCACTCATCTGAGCTACCCCAGATAAGCGTCACTATAAAAAGCGACTGTTAAAACATTTTCCCCCACAGCTACAACTGGGGAATAGCAAGTTCAAACAACTTGCAAACCGCTAATCCCCAATCAAACCATGCAAACCACAAATTCAATTTACGCTCAATTACCTATTTGCTCTTCACTGCCAACACTCCAACGAAATAATAGCACCGCTGCCAATAAAAACGTGCGCTATCTCCAACAATCCTTAGTTAAAAACGGATATCCCGTCACCACTGATGGATTCTTCGGCCCAAAAACCGAACAAGCAGTCATCAAATTTCAAAAGGAAAATAAGATTGCTGTTGATGGCATTGTCGGCCCTCAAACTTGGAATCTATTAGGCGCTTGTTATACAGGTGAACCCGGATGTTAAATCCAACTTAACTAATCCTAGGCGCACGGGTAGCAAGAAACTGGGTTTTTTCACAGCAATACTTCCTTTACTCCCCCAGAAACGCTAAAAAACCTGGTGGTTCAGCGAAGCCGAAACCTCGTTTATGCCAGTCAAGAGTGTATCCAGGACTAGGACTATTAACATCTTTTCCGCACTTCTGTACTTTCAAACAACTTGCAAATAACAATTGAGAATCAAACCATGCAAACCACAAACGCAATTCGCACTGAATTACCTTCCTGCCGTTATTTTCCCCTACTAAAACGCAACGATGCGGTAACTCAAAATGAGGATGTCCGCTACCTCCAGCGACTCTTGAACGCCAGCGGATTTTCTGTAAATACTGATGGAGGATTCGGCGCGAAAACCCAACAAGCCGTCATCAATTTTCAAAAGCAACAACAAATTCTTGCTGATGGCATTGTCGGCTCCAAAACTTGGAATAAATTGGGCGTTTGTACAACTATATTTTAAAGTTTGTACAACCATCTTTTAAACAGAGTAGGGCGTGCAGTGCCCGCCCTATTTCTCTGTCGAAGTTTCCACCCCACACCACCCCTCCGGGGCTCCGTACATTCGATACTTGCGAGAGCGTTTGAAATACAGCATTGCTACCCGATCGTCAGGATTGATTTGTAAAATATTCTGAAAAACTTTTTGGGCGGCAACAAATTTTTGCTCGTAGTAAAAATTGAGAGCTTCTTGAAAAATCTCCGCAGTTTGCTGCTTGAGTAAAATGCTCTGCTCTGTTTCTGTCTCGTAAATTTCAAACACCGACACAGCATTTGTCTTTCCTTTCACCATTACTCGATCGACAAATCTGTACTTATATTTTTCTGGATCGTCTAGGCGATCGATAATTGCACCGCTAACGATAATACCCGCGCCGTAAACCTTAGTCAATCCTTCCAAACGAGACGCGAGATTCACCGCATCAGCAATCACGGTACTTTCCATCCGTTCTCGCTCGCCAATGGTACCCAACATCAAATTGCCCGCGTGCAAACCAATGCCGATCGCTATCGGAAACAAACCATTTTTTTGGCGCTGCTGGTTGTAGATATTCACTTCTTTTTGCATATCAATTGCTGCTCGCACACCATCCTCCGGAGATCTAGGAAACAGTGCCATGACTGCATCCCCAATGTATTTGTCAATAAACCCGTTATTTTTCCTGATGGCAGGGCTAACCTTTCCCAAGTAGGTATTAATAAATGCAAAATTTTCAGGCGGTGTCATATTTTCTGAAAGCGCCGTAAAAGAGCGAATATCAGCAAACAGCACTGTCATATTTCTTTCCTGATTTTCGCCTAATTTTACTTCAATAATACTCGGCTTTTCCAACAAGTTTAGAAAATCGTGCGGCACAAATCTGCCGTAGGCTGCATTCAGTTTAGCAAGGCGAATTTGCGTGTTAATTCTCGCCAACAATTCCTTTTTGATAAAAGGTTTAGTTACATAATCATTTGCTTCTAAGTTAAAAGCTTCTACCAAGTCGGTAGTTAGATTTTTGGCCGTCAGCATCAGAATCGGCATTTCTAAAGGCGAGTATTTTTT
The DNA here is from genome assembly GCA_025937335.1 of Microcoleus sp. TY_ISSM_2_bin.22. Taxonomy (GTDB): domain Bacteria; phylum Cyanobacteriota; class Cyanobacteriia; order Cyanobacteriales; family Microcoleaceae; genus Microcoleus. The sequence continues at coordinate 846 of JAICRN010000039.1, read as the reverse complement.
GCGTACTTCTCGACACACTTCATAACCAGTCATCTGCGGCATCATTACATCGAGTAAAATTAAGTCAGGCTTAAATCCTGATTCAATCAGATTTAAAGCTTCTAAGCCGTTGCTCGCTTGAGTAATATCGTAGTTTTCTACAGAAAGACTGTTGATGATGACATGAATATTAATCGGCTCATCATCAACTACCAAAATTTTTAATTTTTCACTGTCTAGCAAGTCGCTATTGTCTGATAGCTGAGAACTTATTATAGAGGATTGGCGGGCAAATTCAGGAGTGATTAAAATGCGAGAGCCCTCGGTTAAATGCGGCTGTCTGCTGCTAAATTCCGGCTGAGTTTCAGATACGGGCAAAGTAAAGGTGAATTGGGAACCTACGCCTACAGTTGAAGATACCCAAATTTTACCTCCGTGCAATTCCACTAATTGCTTGGCAACCGCTAAACCTAAACCCGTACCGCCGAATTCTCTAGCAGTGGAACCGTCAGCTTGTTCAAAGGATTCAAAAATTCGCTCTAATTTATCTTCAGGGATGCCAACGCCGGTATCGGATACAGTAATTGATAATTGGGAATTAGCCGGTGATTGTGCGTTGCCCGTTACCAATTCTGCTGAAATTTCAACTGTGCCGCTTTCGGTAAATTTAATCGCATTGCCGATTAAGTTGTAAAGTATTTGCTCCAAGCGATTCTCGTCGGCTGCTATTGGCGGCAATTCAGGAGCGACTGAGTTAATCAACTGCAAGTTTTTTTTGCCTACTAATGGCTGAGATAAGGTGAGGATTACAGAGACTATTTCTCGGATACCGACGGACTTAATTTGCAGTTCTATAGTTTTGTGTTT
>JAICRN010000587.1 GCA_025937335.1 Microcoleus sp. TY_ISSM_2_bin.22 | reverse complement strand
CAGCTTACGCTTTAGCCCGGTTGCGGTTGTGGGGCGAGAAAATCATCCTGGCAATTGTGACGATTGTAACGCTATTTCCGGCGGTGCTGCTATTTTTGGGACTGCTGGAAATTGTCAAAGCTTTGGGTTTAGGCAATAATTATTTAGCACTAATTATTCCTTACACTGCGATCAATCTGCCGCTGACAATTTTGGTGATGCGGAGTTTCTTTCAACAGTTGCCAAAAGATTTGGAAGATGCGGCTAAAGTTGACGGATACAACACTTTTCAAATGCTGTGGCAAATCGTACTGCCGATGACATTTCCCGCGTTAGTCACAACCGGAATTTTGACATTTATTTCAGCTTGGAACGAGTTTATATTTGCCCTAACATTTATGACTCGCGAATCTCTAAAAACAATCCCCGTCGCCACGGCTCAACTCAGCGGTACATCAGTCTTTGAAATTCCTTACGGGCCGATCGCCGCAGCTACCGTTTTAGGAACTTTGCCCTTAGTTTTGCTGGTTTTGGTGTTCCAGCGGCGCATCGTTCAGGGTTTAACAGCCGGGGCGGTAAAAGGATAAATCGATTTTAGATTTTAGATTTTAGATTTTAGATTGAACTGGTTCCTAGGCTGTGCCTGGTAACAAGTCAAACAACACAGTCAACAGTCAACAGTCAACAGTCAACAGTCAACACTTTAAAAATCATGGCAAAATTGCAACTCAAAAACCTCAATAAAACCTACAGCCCTAAAGTTGTTCCCGTGAAAGACATTAGTTTGGATGTCAGCGAAGGGGAATTTCTGACTTTGTTGGGGCCGTCGGGGTGCGGCAAATCTACGACGCTGCGGTTAATTGCAGGGTTGGAACAGCCAACTAGGGGCGAGATTAGAATTGGCGATCGCAATGTCACTTATCTCAGGCCGGGCGATCGGGATATAGCAATGGTTTTTCAAAGTTACGCGCTTTATCCGCACATGACAGTATACGAGAATATGGCATCGAGCCTCAAACTTCGCAAAATCTCCTCCAGCGAAATCAACCGATTAGTGACGGAAGTTGCAACATCCCTCGGATTGACGGAATTAATCGATCGCAAACCAGGAAAACTATCAGGCGGACAGCGACAGCGAGTCGCCCTCGGCCGCGCATTAGTGCGCCAACCGGAAGTATTTTTGCTCGACGAACCTTTGAGCAATCTCGACGCATTATTGCGGGAAAAAGTTAGGGCCGAACTCAAACAATTGTTTTCCTCCCAAAAAGCTCCTGTAGTGTACGTCACTCACGACCAAACCGAAGCAATGACGCTTTCTACAAAAGTCGCCGTTCTCAACAGCGGCAACGTGCAGCAACTAGACCCGCCACACTTAATTTATACCCGTCCTGCAAATCAGTTTGTAGCTGGTTTTGTGGGCAGCCCGCAAATGAATTTGCTCGTGCTTAAATGCCAGGGCAATTTTGCGATTTTGGGCGATTTTCGAGTGCGACTACCAGATATGCCGACTGTGCCGCCAGAAATTGTGTTGGGAATTCGCCCGGAACACGTCGGTTTTGCAGATGCAGAGGCCGGCAATATGTCGGCCCCAGAGGCAATTAAAGGTGAGGTTTATTTAGTGGAAAACTTGGGAATGCAAAATTTAGTTAGCGTCCGAGTTAAAGGTTTGGAGTCAGTAACGGTGCGGGCTTTGCTGCCAAATGACCGCCACTGGAATTCCGAAATTGTAGAGCTGGTTTTTCCCCCTCAGTTGCTGCACTGGTTTGACGTGAAAACGGGCGATCGCTTGCAGTAAAAATTTGCCCTGCAGAGCATAATTGATTAAAACTTGTCTAACCATGTGTATAAAAATATTTTTTTTGCTTCTAATTAAGTTATCACTTTAGTTAGAGGTAGAACTATTTTGCTGCTGTTAACTTGATATTCATGTGTGAACAAGCTAATTGGCTGACACATAGGTGGCGTTTTTACCAGATTTTATCGCTAACCTATAACTCTATTTAGGTGGTTAATCGCAAGGTGAAGCTAAGTTGGCTTTCTCTCGCGTTAGCTGCTGATTTTTGAGCGAGTCAATTAGACGAAAAAATGTTGAAAATTATCGCCAATCAACTTAGGGAGTATTACCGAGATGAATTTGATTTCCACAGCCATTGCTCGCATCAGTTCCCTGCTTAAGGGCTTTCAAATGAAGAGTTTTTTGAGTGTTGTCCTAGTCGGTTTTCTGCTGCTGACAACCACTGTTGATTCGGGACGCACTAACAAAGGTTTTGGCACGCAAGCCAGCTCAAAGTCCGATCTCAACAATCCTGAAAGACCCCAAACAACGCGGGAATGGAGGCAAGAAGCTCGCGAAACGTCAGACTCTCCGGGCGAACGAGCTCAGAAGATTGGGCAAGAAGCAGGAGCAGCCGTGAAAGAATTCGGGGAGATGTATCAAGACACTGCTAAGAGAAGTATCCGCGAATTAAAGGATAAGTAGCTCCACCTAAAAAAATATAACACTGAGAAACCTGATGACTGTTGGGGTGCTGCCAAGAGTTCCCGCCTTTGAGGGTTTCTGAACACCAGAAAAGTTTGACGTTTAAATAGGTTGAGCTACTTAATACGGCAGACGCAATCAAGTAGGCGAGCATAAATAAACTAGGACTGACACTCAAAAACCCGGTTTCTCATGTGGAACTGGGTTTTTCATTTGGAAGCTTTTTACGTTAGTAGGACTTACCCACCAAAAGCCTAAAACCTCGATCGTCCCTAGGGCGTGTTTTCAAACTACAACCAAAACAGAGTGCAGGCGAGATCGCGATCGTGGCTGTATAATTTGCAGCCCGGTTCTCATATCAAGTAGCGATCGGACTTGCATTGCTGAAGTCGGTCGATCGCACGTTCAACAATATTCAGTCCTGGACGCACCCTTCCCAAAAAACCCGGTTTCTCGCTGTCGCGATCTAGCGTATACGACCAAATTACGCGAACAAACCGAGTTTTTGCCTCCAAGACTCAATATTGCGTTGACGGTAGATTTCACGGCTAAAAAAACCTCAACGGGACTCATTTGACAGTCGTGGAAAGGTAAAACGAATACCGGGTAGGACGTAGACAACTACGCACGCAACGACCTGTGTCACCTTTGTCCCCTACGACTCTGTAAGAATGTAGACGCGGACGACCTGTACCCGATCGCCCTTACTAATCAAGAGTTCCATCAATTGTTGTAAAAAAATTGACTCGTTACGTTGCCCTGGGCCCAGCACAAAAGTTATGGGTTTACCTTTACCCTGAGAACGGATCTGTATTTTGGTACAAAAACCACCACGAGAACGACCTAGTTTCTCCTCTACTTCGCCCCCTTTTTTCCACCGTAGCTGCGTGTTATCGTGTACGAATTACGCTGCCATCGACGCAATCAACCGGACAGTCTAATTTTTCTTGTTTGTCCGCTTGTGCTTGTAGGGGTTTTAAGACTTGCTTCCCAATATCGGCTTTTTGCCACCGCTAAAACCTTGCGGTCACACTTTCCCCCTTTCATAACGTTCGCCGCAGGTCTTGCCAGGGAGCCCCGGTTCTGAGTATCCACTTTCCTGCCATTAACAAGCTGTCGGCGATCGTGAGTCGATTGACCTGTTCGGGGTTTGAGCGGAGAAGTAGCGGTTTTAACTTCTCCCACTGTTCGGTACTTAAGTCTCCACGTGTTCCTCAAGATTCCATACCGGAGTTTGCCCCAATCTAAGATATAACAGGCAAGAAAACACGCCCTAGCCTCGTTTTTAAGCTATGCTTTATAAACATCTTTATTAACATTTGGAAAGCGATCGCTCTTGCGCTATCAAACCCCATTCCTCGACCGGCGTTCTCAATAAACTTAACTTTTGATCGACAAACCCAAGTTTCAAATTGTCAATTGGGGCTAAAAAATGAATTT
>JAICRN010000657.1 GCA_025937335.1 Microcoleus sp. TY_ISSM_2_bin.22 | reverse complement strand
CCTATTTGAATAATAATAAAAATATTGAGCCAAGCCCTGAGAAAATTGACGGGCGCATATCTAGGGATAAACTGAGGATACTGCTATGTTTTGTGTGACCCGAGAAACCAAAAATTTAGGGCGGGTTGAAACCGGAAATTCGGAACGGCGAGACTCTATCACCTCTGCGTCCAAAAGTATCCGTATTGTCCGATCGCGAGTTTACAAAGATGATGCTTTGGTGTCTGCAACGCTGGCGGGACTGCCAAGTCTTTTGGCATCCCTCGAAAGCTTTCGCGATCAGTAGAACTTGGTATTTTCTCTTGCTATATATGGCACGTTGAGGTTGGTGATAGCGGCTGGCAACCAAGCAGATGCTGTTTTTATTGTACCTGAAATCCTCCTCGATTTCAGTAGAGTTTTGCTGTGCTGAACTATTGCGGGACGCAGAAACCTGGTTGTTTACACAAAAACATTTTTACAGCCGTTTTTTCTGGTATAAAAACCAGGTTTCTTGGTTTTTTCTCCGTAAGTCTTGTGTTAACAAAATTTATTTGTCAGTGTCATCGGGTGCGATCGATCCCTCTACCTCTTGGGAGGAACGGCTTAACATAGACTCGTTCAGGTGTTCGCTGTGCTGCCTTTCTTGAGCCATTAATTCTCTGGCTTTTTCTTCAGCAATTCCCTCCCGAGGTGTTTCTAGCTCGTGGGAGGAACGGTTGAGCATAGATTCTTGCAAGTGTTCGCTATGCTGCCTTTCTCGTGCTATTAGTTGTCTAGCCTGTTCTTCTGCGTTCATGAGTAATTTCTCCAACTGCTGGTTAGAACCGATTATATTAAACTGCCACAATTTGAGGGTTAATGTAGCAAGATTAACATAAAATTTTACAAAAATTTGTAGGATAAAATTTTGAGTTTGCTGGCGGTGGGTATCGGGATCGGTGGTTGCCGAGCTAATTATTGCCAGACGCCGGAAAAGATATTTTTGACTGCGATCGCAATTCGATTTAAGTCTTCTTTCAGCAGCGGCGGCCAAGAAACTCCTCTGCGGAGTCCAGCTTCAAATTGCAGCAAACTTTCTACTGACAGTAAATGCAGTGCCGAGATTAATTGTCGATCGAGCATTGGAGATTCTTGCAGGCCCTCAAACAATATTTTTAAAGCTAATAAAATCGATGTCACTTGTCCGGGTACGGGCGGCTGACCTTGTTTGAGGCGCATCAGGAAGGCGTCGGGATTTTTCTTGGTTTCGAGGGCGGTTCCTTGGTCGATCAGAAAACTGCGGGCTGTTTTGTAATCCATTTGACGTGCGATCGATCTCTTGCAATTAATTAGCTGGCATTATATCACTTTTTGTCGCGCTCAATTTGGTAATATATTTCCATACGGCCTACACTACAGCTACTGGTGAGGTGCGCCCACAAGCACACTACAGCTACTGATTAGATCCGTAGCATTCATCCCACAGTCGCCTTGAGCGAAGTGAAACGGACAGGGAAAAATAAAATAATGGCAAAACACCAAGGAAAAAGCAGAAAATCAAAGATTTATCGCTACTTGTGGCTGCTTTTTTTGTGTGTGAGCTTTCTGTTAGTTCCGCTCATCAAAAAAATCGCTGCCGATACGCCATTCCCCCCACCCGCTCCTATTGAAAATAATGCTACTTTTGGAGCGAGGATTCAAAGGACGATGGGGCTACTTGCGGCTAGCACTCCAACAGACCGCCGCCAAGTGCGTATTCTATTCTACGGTCAATCCATCACAGAACAAGATTGGTGGAAAGATGTAGCGAAGGATTTGAAACAGCGATTTCCCAATGCAGATTTAATTGTGGAAAATCGGGCAATCGCAGGATTTTCAGCCCCGATTTTAATCCGTCCCAGCGAACACGATTTGTATCCTTTTTATCCAGACTTGCTCATTTTTCACGTCTACGGAGGCGGTGAAGATTACGAAGCCATAATTGCTAATGTCCGCAGCCGCACTGCTAGCGAAATACTCTTGCATTCAGACCACATCGACTGGATGCCGACAGGCAGCAGCGACGACCCAGAACAAGTCAACAGATACGAATGGCACAACACTCATTCTACTCAATGGCTGCCTGAGTTGGCCGATAAATACGGCTGCGAAATCGCAGAAATTCGCGAACCTTGGCGCAGGTATTTGAAAGATAATCGCTTGCAGCCAAAACAGCTATTGAGCGATGAAATTCACCTCAACGATTGGGGAAATTTTCTGCTAGCTGCTTTGATAAAACCGCACCTGCGATACAAGCCAAATTCTCCTCAACCGCAGCAGGATTTAGTGAAAACCTATACAGTTGGCAGCGATGTTAAGTGGCAAGATGGAAAGCTGGTTTTAGAATTTGAAGGAAATAGAATAGATGCGATCGCCGATCCCACCTTCAACGGCAACGCAATTTCTGCTAGAATTGCGATCGACGGCAAAAAACCCTCAGAATTGCCTGAACTTTACAGCATCACCAGACCTAGCGTTAGTCTTGGCGTCGCTTGGCCGGCTATTCTCCAAGTATCCAGCCAAAAACCGCTAATCGTCGAAGATTGGAAAGCCGTAATTACTGAGATTAACAGCGACGCCAGCAAGTTTAAATTTGACGTTGTAGGTTCTAAAACAGGTTACGACGGCAGCGGTACAAACGGCGAACTTTTTATCTCAAACTCTGGCCGCGTCGTGATTGAACCGAGAAACTGGTGGCTGAAAAATGCCTATGAATACTCTAAAAAACAGACGCCTAAAGGCTTTGAGATTTCTTGGCAGGTGCGCCCGATGTTTGTTGATTCATACGTTCCGCCAAAGATTGCAGATTCAAGCCGCGAATACCCTACAACATTAGCTCAGAATTTGAGCAACTCCAAACACATCCTCGAAATCGTCCCCGAAACTGACGGGAAAGTTCCAATTAAAGCAATTCGAGTGTATCGCCCTCCTTTCTCCAATCTAAAGTCTCAAGTTGAGATTTTTAAACCGCAGATATCAGCGGATGAACGCTGATGAACGCTGATGCAAATTTATCAGAGTTTATTTGCGTTCATCTGAGGTTAAAAAAATCTTCATGTTTATTTTATAGCAATCGCCTGGGCGGGGCAGGGTTGACGATTGTTCAAACCATTAATATTTAAGTATCTTGACTTCTGACTCCGGCTATAATCGCCAAGATTATCAACTTGTCGGAACCCCCAACTCGTGAAACATCAACAGCGATAAAAACAAATCCGCGACAAAAATAAACACCCAAGAAGTCACCACCGCCGCAGTT
>JAICRN010000450.1 GCA_025937335.1 Microcoleus sp. TY_ISSM_2_bin.22 | reverse complement strand
CACGATCGCAGGTGGTGATGCACGGGTTTTGAACTATTTTACCTGTTTATTTTGCACTTTACCCTCGATCTCGCGAGCGCATCACCCATGCTACGTCAAGTGCGATCGATATATTCAGCAAGCCCTAATTAAGTATTTTACAGTTATTGTATGAGGTTGGTTGCGGGCATTAGTTGATTGCAACTTGACGATTTTTGGTGAAAAATATGACACGTTAAATAAATGAGGATCATTGTATTCATGGTAGCGGCAACGCACCTGCGGTTATTGGACAACCATCGAAAAAGAAAGTGACAATTGCTAAAAACAATTGCTAAAAATAGCGCAATATGAGAAAATAGAAAAAAATATAGAAATTCGGGAGTTATGATTCTTGGTAACTATTAAATGTCGGGGCATTACATTCTCAAATATCCAAGCCGTGATTTTTGACAAAGACGGCACTCTAGAAGATTCTCAGGAGTTTTTGAGACTGTTGGGGATTAAGCGATCGCGCCTCGCAGACGCTCAAATTCCGGGCGTTGGAGAGCCTTTACAAATGGCTTTCGGTATCGAAAGCGGTAGCATCGACCCCGCAGGCTTGCTTGCAGTGGGCAGCCGCAGGGAAAATGAGATTGTTGCAGCGGGATACATCGCGGAAACCGGCAGGGGATGGTTGGAATCTTTAACTATTGCGCGCCGCGCTTTTGACGAAGCTGACGAAATGTTTAAAAATAGTGCTGTTTCTCCTTTATTTGTCGGCAGCTTGGAAGTGCTGAAATATCTTTCGGAAGCGGGTTTGAAGCTGGGAATTCTTTCGGCGGCTACGACTGCGGCGGTGCAAAAATTTGTGAAACACCACGCATTAACCGACTACATTCAGTTAGAAATGGGAGTTGATTCAACCCTTCATAAACCAGACCCGAAATTGTTTTTGCAAGCTTGCGATCAACTCGGAGTTGAACCTGCCGCAACTTTGATGGTGGGAGATTCAGCGGGCGATATTCAGATGGGTAAAAATGCGGGGGCGGCGGGCTGTATCGGCATTTGTTGGGGGAATGCGGAGATTCGCCATTTGGAAAAAGCTGATGTGGCGATCGCATCTTTGGATGAAATTACAATTTTAGCAGATTGAGCAAACATCGCATCAATTCCGGTGCAACCAGATTTGGTATCAGTTCCTACTGAGATGTTGCAGCATTGTTAATAATCCTTTTAGGAACAGGCTTTCCGGCCTGTTCCTGAGAATGCTGCAACATCTCAGTCCCTACAAACAACGCAAACCAAGAATTACGACATCTCTTTCAACGCCGTCAAGTTCGGCAACTTGCGGCAGATATCCCCACCGCTGAAAGCCAAATTTCTCAAACAATCTTAAACTCGGCTGATTGTGAGCAAAAATTATTCCCACGAGAGTTTTAATCTTCAATTCTGGACTCCGCACAATTGCCGATTGCAATAATTTTTGTCCGATTCCGCAGCGCTGGCGATCGGGTGCGACGTAGATGCTAACTTCTGCTGTATGCTGATAGGCAGCACGTCCGTAGAAAAGCTGAAAACTCAGCCAGCCAACTATATTTTGTTCTGATTCGATTACCCAAATCGGCAAGAAATTTGGGGAGTGTTCTCTGTACCACGGGAGGCGGCTTTCGACTGAGACTGGTTTTAAATCTGCTGTGGCTATTCTGCTAGGTATTGCTGCGTTGTATATTTGGACAATTGCTGGCAAATCGCCTTCTACTGCGTCGCGGATTTTCATCGTTTGGTTAACTGTTGACTGTTGACTGTTGGCTGTTGACTAATGACTGTTAACTAATGACTAATAACTAATAACTAATGACTCTTCTTGTACAGTTCCATAATATCGCTGAGGGCCATCCGCGAATTTGCTCCCAAAGTCAGCGGCGATGTGTGTCCTCGCTGCAAGTGTTCGGCCGCCGCACAGCCGATCATTGCTGCATTGTCTGTGCAATATTTTAATGGGGGAAACAATACTCGCAAATTGTGTTTGGTGGCGGCTGCTTGTAAGTGTTTTCGCAGTCCGCTGTTTGCTGCAACTCCGCCGCCGACTACAATAGTGGTAAGCCCGAAATTTAGGGCACAGTCGATCGATCTTTTGGTTAAACCCTTGGCTACTGTTTCCTGAAAGCTGGCCGCAATATCATTAACTGTAGAGGCAGGCAAGATGCCTTCGGCATTCACATTGTTATTTTGTTGTTTGAGTTTCTGCACTAATTGCAAAACTGCGGTTTTCAAGCCGCTAAAACTGCTGTCATAGGGATGGTAGCCGCCTCCTGGCAGCGAAATTCTGCCTTCTGGCAGGGGATATGCTTGGGGATTACCAAGGGCGGCCAATTTGTCAATCAGCGGCCCGCCGGGATATCCTAGCTGCAACAGTCTCGCCACTTTATCAAAAGCTTCGCCGGCGGCGTCGTCGCGTGTTTGTCCTAAAGTTTCATAAACACCGCAATCTTTAACGTAAATTAAGCTGGTGTGTCCCCCGGAAACTAACAAACACAAAAACGGTGGCTGCAAGTCTGGTTCGATAAGGTAAGAAGCGTAGATGTGCCCTTCGAGGTGGTGGACGCCTAAAAAAGGTTTTTGATGGACTATTGCCAAGCTTTTCGCCGCTGTCAGCCCGACTAACAATGCACCTACTAAACCCGGGGCACAAGTCGCTGCAATGCCGTCAATTTCTGACCAACTCAGGTTTGCTTCACACAGACACTGGGCAATTACCTGATTGAGCATTTCTAGGTGACTCCGCGAAGCCACTTCCGGCACTACTCCACCGTACTGCTCGTGGATTTTAATTTGCGATGCTACAACATTGCTGCAAACTTGACGATTCTTAACAATTGCTGCTGCTGTTTCGTCACAACTTGTTTCGATTGCGAAAATGGTTGCCATTAACTGGTAATTTTATTTGATAGGTTAGTTATTGCTAGCTTAACTAATTCGGCGCGAGTCCCCGCTCTACCTGTACTCAGGTTATTGTTAAGGGATTTTTGCCCGATCGACAGGTAAGGCCATCATCTGATGCAATGAAGGAATATCCTCGCGGTATTGCTAGCTCAGCACTAACCGATGAAAACGCGAATCCCTCATTTTATTGGGCTTTGTCGCATCAATGATGGATACTTGAGACTGTCAACAAACACGGTAATCTGGATTCCAGATCGGCAAGTTGAAATGCTTGTACAAAAACTTATTGTTTTGTAACAAAAGGAAACAATTCCATGCGACGATTGTTTGCTGCAATTTTAGTGTTGAGTGTCTGGATCAGTTTTGCTCCAGTTGCTTCGGCTTACAATTTAGTGCCGTGCAAGGACTCTCCCGAATTCAAGGAACTGGCTAAAAATGCCCGTTCTACGAATGGCGACCCCGCATCTGCCAAAGCAAGATTCGATCGCTATTCTCAAGCTATGTGCGGCCCGGAAGGATACCCGCACTTGATCGTAGACGGCAATTTGAGCAAAGCCGGAGACTTTTTGATTCCCAGCGTGCTGTTCTTGTATATCGCAGGTTGGATTGGTTGGGTAGGCCGTGCTTATCTGCAAGCAGCCAAAAAATCTGACTCTCCTGAGGAAAAAGAGATTATTATCGATGTTCCAAAGGCAGTCGCATTGATGCTGAGTGGCTTTTTGTGGCCTCTAGCAGCTCTCAAAGAAATCACCACTGGTGAAATGTTTGCGAAGGACGACGAAATTACTGTTTCGCCGCGCTAGCAATTTTGGATTTGAGATTTGAGATTTTAGTGGGTTTACAAATTCCCAGCCTAAAATCCTTAATCTAACATCGGTTCGCATAATTTAAGTTGTCTCGACTTTTGAGGAGCAGTATTCATGCAATACTTTCTGAAGTATCTTTCGACCGCACCAGTATTGACAGCAGCTTGGATGGTGATAACGGCGGGAATTTTAATTGAATTCAACCGTTTTTTCCCAGACTTGCTTTTCCATCCGATGCCATAAAAAATCAGTGGATTTAGGTTCCCAAACCTAGGAAAAAAGTTGAGAGTTTTGAAGTTGGAGCGGTGATTTATCAAGTTATTTCAAAGCTCAAATATCAAAACTCTCAAACCAGCAGTGAGTACAAAAGCAGCGCCTAAATGGGTGAAAGCCAAGAACCTAAACTATTTAGTTATCAAATTAGTTCCCAATGACTAATGACTAATGGCTAATGATTAATGACTAATGACTAATGACTAATATTGTGAATCGATGAAGTCTTATCTCGCCGCAGCAATTCAAATGACTAGCTTGCCTGACCTGCAAAAAAATTTGGTTCAGGCAGAGGAATTAATCGACCTGGCAGTGCGTCGGGGTGCGGAGTTAGTTTCCTTACCAGAAAATTTCTCGTTTATGGGAGAAGAGGAGGAAAAGATTGCTTCAGCAGAGGCGATCGGAGTCCAAAGCGAAAAATTCCTCAAAACTATGGCCCAGCGTTTCCAGGTAACGATTCTGGGCGGAGGGTTTCCGGTGCCGACGGAGGGGGGGAAGGTATACAATACCTCTTTGCTGGTAGACCAAAACGGCACTGAAGTGGCAAGGTACAGCAAAGTACATTTGTTCGACGTGAATGTGCCCGACGGCATTACTTACAGGGAATCGAACACTGTGAAAGCTGGTGAAGATTTGCCGCCTGTTTATGTGTCGCCGGAGTTGGGGACGCTGGGACTTTCGGTGTGCTATGACGTGCGGTTCCCGGAAGTGTACAGGCATTTGTCGTACAAGGGGGCCGATATTTTGTTCGTGCCGGCAGCGTTTACTGCTTACACAGGGAAGGATCACTGGAAGGTTTTGCTGCAAGCTAGGGCGATCGAGAATACTTGTTATACGATCGCCCCCGCACAAACCGGCCGCCACTACGGTCGCCGTCAAACTCACGGTCACGCGATGATTGTAGACCCTTGGGGTGTGGTTTTGGCGGATGCTGGAGACGAACCGGGTGTGGCGATTGCAGAAATTAATCCCGATAGACTAGAACAAGTCCGCCGCCAGATGCCGTCGCTGCAACACCGGGTTTTTCTGTGAAGGAATTTTGAGACCAATCGGTCT
>JAICRN010000485.1 GCA_025937335.1 Microcoleus sp. TY_ISSM_2_bin.22 | reverse complement strand
GCAATTCTCTACGAAGTCGTCACCGAAGACACCAGCGAAGAAAGAACTTCTCAACGCCGCCGAGGAGGAATGCAGCCTCACAAACCCCAACCACAAACACAAATAGAACCGCCAAAGCCAGAATATCAGAAATTAGAAACTATCAAACCGACACCCATTTACGGAGTCAACCGAGAGACAACCAAAAAAGCAGCAGAATCACCCGCAAAATGGGGTGAAAAAAATGATACTTCTAAGGAAGATTGAAGATTGCCCAATTAGTGTATAATCTCAGTATTAACTAAGTTACATTACCTAAAAATGAGCGAAACTGCACAACTAACTAACTTTAAAGTCTTTCCCAAACATACTGGAGTTTGGGAGGGAGACTGGACAAGACTCGATGCCGAATGCAAAGAAACCGAGCGTTTGACATCAGTGTTAACCATGAAAATTGTTGACAACGAGTGGAGGCAAACTAATGTTCTAACTTATGCCAATGGCAAGATTGAAAGCAAAAATTATGTGGGTTATGTTGTCGGTGAAGGGCAAGTGCAACTTGAAAGTTCAGACTGGGTTTTTTCCAACTACAAGACACTAGCCACAGAAGTTGGAGATAATTTGATAATTTTTCAAATGTGGGACAAAGCAACTGCCATTCTGAGGGCGGTTGAAACCATCAATCTTGTCAGTTCCGATCGGCGAATTCGGACTAGCCAACTCTTGACTGAAGAGGGAAAACTTATGGGAGTTACGGTGATTGTTGAACAAAAAATTGAGTAAAGCTTTTGACTGCTTATGCTACCAACTGATTTATTAAGTCACCGCCAAAACGGGGAATCAATTATTCCTCTCCGCCTCAAGATAGATGCTAAAAACTTAGAAGCAGCTACCGAAACGATCGACTGTTTCCAAGAGTCGATCGGCAAAACCCAAGGCGAACTCGACGGACGCTTGCTAGAATTAGAAGGCGACAGCCCCGATTATCGGCTGAAACGGGGATTAGCGCACCTCCTGAAAAGCGGTTTCTGCACCTTGGAAGTCATCAGTCCCCTAGAACCCTCAGAGTTGAGACAGCGGGTTTTTGCCTTGTCTGCGCGATCGACTCCCAGCCCTCAATCCACCCAATTAACCCTGGAAAAAGTAGCAACTGAACTCAGCCAAGAGTTAAACAGAGAAGTTTTGCCTCACGAAATCACTACAGGTTTATACGCCGATTTAAACGAAAACAAAATCCTCACTGAGTTTAATGCACCAACTCCCGAAAACTTGCTTCACAAATACAATCTTTCTCAAGTTCAAGGCATATTTTACCGAGCAAGTCAAGTTCAATTAACCGCCCACCGCAACGATCCGGGAGAATACAAACTATTATTTCGCTATCTGAAACTATTTCAATTAATGACTTACATTGAAGGCGATGCAGACCACGGTTTTACACTGACAATAGACGGCCCTACAAGCTTGTTCAAACCCAGCACCCGCTACGGCTTAGCCCTGGCGAAAATGCTGCCCGCACTGCTGCACGTCACCAAATGGAGTATGCACTCGACACTGCACACAAAAGACCCTTTTAGCGGCGTTTTGAAAACAGGTAAATTCACCCTCAATTCCGACTGCGGTTTAGTCAGCCACTATCCCCCTGGCAAGCCTTATGATAGTATGTTAGAAGCAGCATTTGCTGAGCGATGGAATTCCACAAAAACCGAGTGGCAACTAGAGCGAGAAGTTGATTTAATTCCGATTCCAGGTAGTGTGATGATTCCCGACTTTCGGTTGGTGCATCCCGACGGACGAGTATTTTTATTAGAAATAGTTGGCTATTGGCGGCCGGAGTATTTGCAAAAGAAATTTGCACAAGTACAGAAGTCTGAATGCGATAACTTGATTTTAGCTATTTCCGAACGGCTGAATTTGGAGAAGGCTGGGGTAAATGTAAATGACGTGCCGGCAAAAGTAGTCTGGTTTAAAGATAAATTGCTGCCTAAATCAGTCCTGGAACTCCTCGAATAGTATACCAACTCCCGCATCAGTTGGGAACTTCTTTCTTCTCTCTCTCTGCGCCCTCTGCGCCCTCTGCGGTTCAAAAAAAGCCTATTATATGAATTAAATTATACTCAAAAAACATCGCACATTTCACGCTATACTAAAATGGGAATTTACCCAAATCCTTGCTACCCCCTACTATCACCCTAAAATCGATTGAAAAATGCCAGACGCAAGTATTGTCGAAAGAATCAAAAAGCTTTTAGCCCTCGCCACCTCATCAAATGAAAACGAATCGACTGCAGCAGCAGAAAAAGCTTCTCTTTTACTGGCACAGTACAATCTCAGCCTCGCGGATTTAGGGCCAAATCACCAAGAAGAGATTGACGAAGACTCAGTTGAAACAACATCGAAATTTGTCACTTGGAAAATGATGCTGCTTTCGGGAATTGCCGACGCTAACGGTTGCAGTGCTATGCGAAACACTTATAATGGCAATATGTTTTTGGTAGGAACTTCTACCAACCTGATTGTTTGCAAACATCTGTACGAGTATTTGAGTTCTGCGATTGAAAAAAGAGCGAAGTACCGCAAAGGAAATGGGAGGGGATTGGCGTATTTGAATGCTTTTAGAGTTGGATGTGCGACTAGATTGAGGCAAAGATTGTTGGAACAAAAACAGGAGATGGAAAAGTCAGGGATTGCGGGTTCGGGCGATGCGGCGGCGACTCCAGCGATTGTAGTGCGATCGATGTTTGAGAAAAATCAACAGGCGATCGCGGATTATCTAGAGGGCCGAGGGGTTAAAATTAGAATGAGAACAGATTCTCAAGTCAGCAGCGCGGCTGGTTTTTATTCCGGGTATGAAGTGGGCGACAAAATTAGTTTGCACAAGCAAGTGCAGCCGCAAGGGGATATGAAACAACTTAATGAATGTCTTTGAGTTCTCGATAGCAATTGATAGATAATCAAAACTGGGAGAAAATGAAAGCAAATTACAAATTAGGTCAGTTTGTGCACTAAAAAGTTGCGTATCATCCACCTGTATCCTGACTATTCTTAAGAGTTTTGAAAACTTCCCACAAGATAAATGTAACAATTACGCTGAGGAAAAGTGCAGCCAATCCCCAAATTATGACTGATAGAATAACAGAAAATATTCCTATTAAGCCTAAGGCAAATAATAATCCAATAAATATTGGTATAACCAACCAATGTTTAAAGGCTAGTCGAATTAAAGATTTAAATAAGTTGGAATATCTTTGCTGTTCTAAATACAAAAAAACCAATTTAATCAGTATTGCTATCTCTCGTTCATATTCCCCAAGTTCCTTGGCAATTGGTAAGGTCTGCTCGTATAACTCAATAGCTTGTGGTTTGTATCCTAGTTTTAAATTGGTAGAGGCTAAACGAGCCAATGCTACCATTTCCATGTCACGAGTACCTGTTGTTTGTGCCAATAATATAATCTGCTCGTAACAACTTTTTGCTTTTATGTAATCTTCTTGCTGAGAGTAAATACCTCCCACACTAACCAGAGCCAATATTTCGGCTTCACTGTTATTGATTTCACTTAGAAGAATTAATATTAGCTGATAATACTCTATAGCTTTAGGATAGCTTTTAAGTTCCTTATAAGCTTCTGCAATACACAATAATACAGCTATTTCTCCCTGGTTGCCCATCTGTCGCACAATTGGTAAAGCCTGCTGATAGCACTCAACTGCTTTGATATAATCTTTTAAAGCTATGTAAGTTCTTCCCAAACCAAACAATGCGAAAAACTCTCCTTCAATGTCACTTTTTATTGGTCGCGCTATGCTCAAGCTTTGCTGGTAAAAGTTAATAGCTCGATCGTAATCCCCTTGTAGGTAATAAATCCATCCCAAATCTGCTAGTGCCTGTCTCTGACCCAATGGGTCTTGTCTTTCTTTTGCTTTTGATAAATGCTGATTGTGACACTCAACCGCATTAGTATAATCTTTGAGACGGCGGTAAACTGCACCCACATTCATAAAAGACTTTTCCACACCTTTACTGTATTGAATGTCTTGCATTATATTCTTGCTTTCCAGTAGGCATTGCATAGCTTTAGCATATTCTTTACGAGAGCGGTAAACCACTCCTAAACCTCCTAATGCTGCTCCTTCAAGTTGGCGATCGGAAATTTCGTGTGCAATGAGTAAACCTTGCTTTAAATACTCTATTGCTTGAGTAGAGTTACCCTGGATATGGTAAAAACCGCCCAAATTTGTTAGTGCGACGCCTTCCATGCGACGGTCTGGGATTTGCCGTGCAATAGCTAAACTATCCTGATAGCAATTCATTGTTTTGGAAAACTTTCTTTGAGATAAATAAGTATTTCCGAGACTTGCCAAAACTATCCCTTCTAGATGGCGGTCTTGAGTTTCCAGTGCAATACTCAAGGCTTGCTGATTGTATTCAATCGCTATTTCATATTTTCCTAAAGCTTGATACGCATTTCCCAGACCATTTAAAAAACCAGAATTAACTATTGGCGATGTCAACTTATGTAAAATCAGGCTATAAACTTCGATTTGTTCTAAATAGTATCCCCAATTACCCAGTTGATTGTGTAAAGTTTGATTGGTTGGTGTATCTAAAGAAGTAAAAAGGATTTCACTAGCTCTTTCCCAGTCTTCTACTTCGCAGAGATGGTGAAATGCTTCCAAGTATCCCCGAACTTTCTCAAGATTGGAAGCCTCCGGCTTCGGTTTGTACTTCGTCAGCCAATTTTTAACCGCTCTGTACTGAGCGCGTTTATAAGGGGACAGTTCCCTAAACTCCGGT
>JAICRN010000440.1 GCA_025937335.1 Microcoleus sp. TY_ISSM_2_bin.22 | reverse complement strand
GTCCGAATCACATACAAACCGTCAAGTGCTGCTTCACTTTCAATGCTGCGGGTGTTTCTTTCGTAACTGAAGCTGTTCTCTTGAATATCCAGTTTGAAATGTTTGGCAACCTTGTAAAGATTCACCACCTTTCCCACTTTGAGAGCCATATCTGATGCCCCTTTTAAAGGATTTTTCTTTCTCATTGTAGCAGCGACGATTTTGGCTAATTCTTTTTCGGTCGCTTGCAACAATTCTTCTCGGGTTTTGGCTCGCTCTGCTGCCAGCATGGGATTGCGACAGGCAATTAAGCGTTCTCCGGGATAGTCTGATGATGATATTTCAGCGATATTTTGTTCGTCAAATAAAGAGAGTTGAATCGATTCTTGCTCGACGAGGCTGCGAATTTGTACCGAACGCAGCGCGCTAATCCAATCGAAAGTATGCTCTGATGATTGAAAGTGTTTTTGAATCGTTGTTGAAGAGATGATGCCTCGATCGCCCACCCAAATTATTTGGGCGATTCCAAATCTTTCTTTGAGTTTGGTAATTTGATTGGTGAGCGTTGTCGGGTCGGCAGTATTGCCCTCAAATATTTCGATCGCAATCGGACAGCCAGAAGCATCGCACATTAATCCAAATACGATCTGCAATTTACCTCTTTTACCATCCCGATTGTAACCGTATCGGGCTAGGGGGCAAGTTTTGCCTTCAAAATAACTGCTCGATACATCATACAATACTAACGTTGATGATGCCAGATGAAGAGCTGCCAAATTATTTTCGATCGATTCTTGTCTGGATAAGAGCCAATCCATTGCCAAATATAATTCATCTTCATCGGCACCCTCGATTCCCAAGATTTTTCCAATACTCGAGAAACAAGTTTTGTCGCTGAATCCTCTGGCGGTGGCAAGTTTCGATCGCGGGTCGATAATTCTGGCGATTATCATCGCCAATACTAATCTTCTGTTGCGACTATTTTCAGAACTAATTAAGTTGTGTAAGCCAGTGTTTTTCAGGCAGCCTAATACTGCCGCTACGTGGCCGTGGGGGCGCGAGCGAGTGATTTTAAAAGAGTCAGGCAAACTGGCGATCGTTACGCCACCTTTTAACAAAGCTTGCAGTCCATCTATCGCATGGTCGGGCAATTTAGACAAGTTTGCCAGAGTGCGTTTCCGTACTTTTGAACCTTCGCGGTAGGACTCGCGAAGTAATACGGCAGGGGGAGAGTTTCTGTTTGGAACACGTTCAATATACATGACTACAATTATGCCGCGAGCGCGTCCCAAAATATCTTAAAACAATCTTAAGATACATGGGTACGCTCTCGGGTGTCAAAAGCTGTTATTCACTTATAGCGTAAGGGTTTGCAAGATTTGAACATCCCCTCTACGGGGGGAACTTCAGTTTAGACAATAAACATCGGAATCTGGGGGCGTTTCAGTTGTTCAATTAAATAATTTGATAACAGCCCATGTTTGATTTGATATATTGTTTGACTTGTCCGATCGGCTAAACTTTTAAGCCTTACCCATACAAGTACCGCTACAGCAATATGATTTCTTTGAATCCGAGATTTCCTACACGCGACTTTACTCTATTCCTGTTAATTGCTTGATTTGTCGGTTCCATTCTACAATCTTCCAACGAATGGCACACACTTTTTGTACGTCATTTGTGTCTGACTGAGCTAAGTCGTTAGTTGCGACATATTCCGTATTGTTGGTGAAAACAATTACTCGGAATAATTTTACATTCTTGAATTTGGAAAACGTTTTTATTTTAATGACTTTCCCTGACTCTAGTTCGGATGGCGTCTAATTTGAAAAATAAACAAATTTATAATTTTATTGGCCTTGAGTGTCGTCAACAAATCGGTTACTTTTTAAGTTTAAATAATATATTTTGCCTAACTTGTCAATAGCTTCCCAGACTTTTTTGCTAGCATACCACGTGTCTATTAAGACTGTGTTGAAAGCCAACTCCGTATTGGTATACTACCCCTTGGAGCATCTCTAAGAAGTTGTCTATTTTGGTCTTCCCGTCCCCATCTGGGTCATAAATTCGATAATCTATTACCCAAAAAGCTCCTGTTTCAGGATTGACATACACACAATTAACTAATCCAATACCTCGGATTACTTTATGTTCATTATCACTATATTGTCGGCGGTTAATTCAATATCCTCGCCGTATCTTTTGTCTAATACTGTATCATCAAAGATTAAATAGCCGTCAACATGAGCTGCAATCATGGGTGCCACATTCTCACATAACAACTTAGGGGTAAGTTTTTGTTTTCTCAGATACCGATTAATTTACAGGACTGGCTGATTGTTTCTACATGGTCTGCCAAATGGGTTAGCGTATAGTTGATAGAACTGCTTAATAAATATTGACAGTAGTTAAGTTTGCTAAATCTCATGCCGACAATAATTAAAACATTCCCATCGTCACTCTTAAGAGCGTCCAAGTCAGTTCAATTTTTACACACTATATTATTGTACGATCGCACTCGGAAACAGAGAAAGTCCTTAAAAAAAAGCATTTGGGAGGCTCGATTGCGCGATCGGGTCATACTTGCTAGTCGAACCCACGTTATAGTCAGTCCTCACCTGCCGTGAGGATTAGAGCGCACGCTTGCCATGTGCCAGTTGCGTCTGTCCTGTCAGATTTAACAATCCCAAGGAAATGGAAGGCTTTTGAGAGTATGAAAGCACCACCCACGAAGCTCTCGACCCCCGATAAGTTACAGTGAGATCCGCTGCCATAAGGGATCTGGCACTTGCCCAACCTGTGCCAGTTGCGTTCCTGTTCCTATTTTAATTTTAAGATACTCAAATACCTTCTTTTGCAATACTGCAACTTTGTTGCGGTGAGCAGTTACCGGCGTTCACTATAGCACTGCCGTCCCAGTGTGAAAAATCTCCTAGAGCGTAATTTTAGAAAAGAGTCCAGGATGTGTTTGTTCTGTAGTATATTTATTTAAATAACATTCAACTTACAAAGATTGACGATGAAACCTTCTGAAAAGCTATCAACACCGTCCAGTGTCTTTGATGAAACATTCCGCGAGAATCCCGATCCTTGGGGATATACCACCAAATTTAACGAAATCAGTAAATTCCGAGCAACTATCAGAGCTTTACCAAAAGTCCAATTCAAAAATGCTTTTGAAATCGCCTGCGCCATTGGTGTACTGACCGAGAAACTAGCTCCCAAATGTGACAGACTTCTGTCAGTAGACTATTCGGAAGTGGGATTGGCCGAAGCGCGGAAACGCTGCAGCCATCTCCCGCAGGTGCGGTTCGAGCAGATGCAGATTCCCCAACAGTTCCCAACTGAAAAATTCGATTTGATTTTATTTTCAGAAGTCGGCTTTTTTTTGACTATGGCAGACCTTTTGGAAACCAAACAAAAAATTATTGACGGTTTGCTTCCGGGTGGATATTTGTTGATGGTTCATTATCGCTTTACAGCAGGCGATTATTTTATCCTCAATGGCGAGACTGTTCACAATACTTTTGTCGAAAATTCTGCATCATCTTTGAAACATCTTGGCGACCCGCGCAAAAAGTTTTTCATGCTAGATTTAGCACGCCATCACAAACGCTATCGGATGGATTTGTTTCAGCGTTTGTAGATGATATAAACAGATAGAGTCAGACAGCCTGCATCTATAACCGTCCTGACGCACGCGGTAAAACATCCAGTTTCTGTGTCAATCTATGACTGGAAAGATCCACGATTTTTCTGAGAAACCGGTTTTTTTGCGTGCGCGACTCTACAATTAAGTATCGTCTTTTCCCAAGGCGCGGTGATTGTGGCGGGGGCATCCCGGCTGTTAGAAATATACCGAGAAAATAAACACAGTAAAGCGAAGCTATCCTCAATAAAATTTCGCACAGCAAAATTCCAGAAGAGAGTGAAGAATACAGGCTAGTTTTTGTGTGCTATATTAAGTTAGATGTCTCTTACGTTACATAAGTTTGCAACGGAAAGTTCAGAAGTCGAATCAGTACCGTCCATTTTTTTTGATGAAACCTATCGCCAAAGTACAGATCCTTGAGGCTATACCTCTAGTTTTTGCTTTAATCCCGGCAAGATGCCAATTTTTTGCTGTGCATAAACTTCAGCAGTTGAGGCGTCTTGGCGATCGGCGGAGACAACTGCCCTTACAATTTTTTCCCTGCCCATCCAAACTACGGTTGCCTCTAGATTTTGCCCTTCAAAGTTGAGAAAATCCATACTTTTATCAATCAATATTGATTTATTTTTTGGTGTTGCTGAAAGACTAATGGTTATTATGGTAAAAGAGGAATAAGTAGAGTGAACGGAGGTTAATCCCGATGAAGTGTCCGGCGTTGCGCTTCAAGCGATATCTACAGCAGATTGCAAGTCTATAGATGACAGTAGCAGCAGTTAGTAAACCAGTTTTTTAGATGTTGAGGATTTATTAAATTGAGTGCGACGGCAATTAATGTATCAATCATTTTTGTTGTTGGAGACAACTTACGCAGAAAAGATTTAAGTTGCAACACCATAATTCAATAGGATTAAAATCACGAGAATACTGTGATAAGTTAATAATACTTGCACCAACTGCTTCAATCATAGGTGCCAGAAAAGCTATTTTATGTGCTGGCAGATTATCCATTACTACTACCGTTTCCACCCAAAGTTTCGGCACTAAAAACTTTTCGATAAAAAAATCAAATGCCTTGGCATCCATTGAGTCATTCATCGTCATTAATGCCACCACTTTTTTAATACTAATAGCTCCAATTGCTGTAATTATTTCGCCGATCGTCAAATGGTTTTATATCGCATACTCTGCTACCTTGAGGCGATCGAGCATAATTCCTGGTTAAACCGAGTAAAACCCCATCTCATCTATAAATACCAGGTTTTCTGGCTCTACATTCTTCACTTTTTCCCAGTATTCTCCTTTTAATTTTTGCACCCGGTCTGTTGCCGATTGACTGCTTCGTAGCGTCTTTTTTTTTGTTAGCCCCAGCCTTTTTAATTCTCGGCACATGGTACTAGGACTTATCCATTGTCCGTAAATATTTCCCCAGTATTCACAATATTCTGACAAAGTGCTATCTGGATATTTTTC
>JAICRN010000580.1 GCA_025937335.1 Microcoleus sp. TY_ISSM_2_bin.22 | reverse complement strand
GCCAGTATTCCTTGCTATGGCTGGCCCTGAATTCTGTTGCGTTAAAAGTAGGAGATTTAACTGGTTTTGAAAGGGAAAAACAGTTGATTCTAGAGAGATTTCGGTGCTATCATTGACGACGATAACTTGAAAGCGATCGCGCGGATATTCAAGTTCAACAAAAGACTGAAGACACGCCGCTAATTGCTCGGGGCGATTGTAAGTTGGAACAATAATTGAAAATAGAGTTTTAGCTTGGTTCATGATAACTAATAACTTTTAATTTTTCAAGCGATACAGCACCGGCTCAGTATTAAAATCTTTTCCGAAAACTGGTTGCAGCGGGCCCTCGGTACTTGTCAGCCAAGATAGAGCTTTTCTGGTAGCTGCGTTTGTCCCACTCAGGGGCCCGAATCCCACAGTCCTAATTTTATTTTGCCGGAGGTTGTCAATCCATGCCGAAAGTCGATCGGCTTTAAACGGCACATATAAGACTTGTCTGTCCAAATTTCTCCCGTAAAACAGGTAGCTGCGGGAACTTAAAAAGAAGCCTATTCTTTCATTGGCTACTGTATTTTTATCAATATACTCGTAAATGCCGCGATACAGTTCGGTGCGTGCAACATCTCGCTTTTCCCTCCAATGACCGATTAATATCAATCCTATAAAGGCACCAATTATCACTATGTATACTGATTTTTGACGCAGGCAAAATAGATGATTTAGCCATCCTAAACCAGGATTTATTTTCAACAATATTGAAGCCAGAGTCATCGACACAATATAAAATATCGAATCTCGTAATATATATTGCCAACTGGGGGCTAAAATTTGCCCGATACTATTAATAGCTTCGACTGGATTTGACTTAAAATAGTCAATCAAAAAACTTCCCCAAACAATACTATCTCCGGTAAAAGAAGTCTTTTTAATATAATCAAAAATTGTGTTGCTAGTAATTCCGCAAAAACTACTAACTAAAACCACTGCCAGAACAACTTGATTTTCTGTTTTCAAGAGAGTTGCTGTAGCTGCCGCTGCGATGGCGAGTACGCTTAAAAAGGGAAATCCGTATCTGAGGTTAAAACCTAGTAGAGGACTTATTTGACCTATTGTCTCTCCTGCAGTACCGGACGTATAAGGTGTAATTAAATACAGAATTCCTGTGCTGGCAAGCAGTATTATTAAAATAACGTTATTTTGATTGATTATTCTGGTTTTACCGTGGATAAAAGCCAAAGGTGCTGCCAATAACTGAAGTGCGATCGCCAGAAAGGGCAGTTGCAATCTAATGATAATTTGTAACCCTAGAGTTTGCCAGTGGGAAATATTGCTGGGATTAAATTGAGCTGCTAAAGTGCTTTGCCAAATCTTTAAAAGTGGCGAAGCCGACGGCTGCTGTACCGGAGGTGTTTGCCCAGGTAAGGGAGACGGTAAAGAAAAAGGCTGTAAGGGAACTTTAATATCGCCGACTTCGCCGACTGGATAATTGATTTGCAGCAAGTTTCTCGCATACCAAAAACCTCCTAAAAGCAAGCAACAAGCTATGCCGCACAGTAACACTGGTTTGAGAAAGTGGCGAATTATAAAATTAGCTGGTGTGGCTTGTTTATTAACCGCCAATCTTTTAAGTTCTAATATTGCTAATCCTCCTAAAAGTGAGGCAGCATAGACTATCCCAGTGATTTTGATTCCGGCTAGCATTCCTGCGGCTGCCAAAAATAGGGACAGTTCGGATTGCGATCGGCTGCTATGATAGGATAAACCCAAATATAAACCGACTGTAAATATTGCAGCTAGCGGTAAGTCTGGCTGAATGGTGTTAACTTGGTTGAGCACCATCGGTACTGTCAATACTAAAGATGCTGCTGCCATAGCGTGAATTCGGGTGGCTCCAAATTTTACGCTCACTAGATAGACGGCAATTCCCTCAAGTACCCAGGCAATTAGCAGGGGAAAAGCTGCGAGAAAATCTTCTTTGAATGGGATTAAGCATAAAACTGATAAAACGTGCCAATTGTACGGATATACTTTAGCTTGCTCTTGTTCAAAAATCCAATTTCCGGCGGCATCTAATAATGTAAATGAATGGGTTTGATACCATCGGGCGATCGCAGGCAGGTGAAACCACAATGAATCATAATTGGTTGTGGGTTTGCTTGCGAGAGTTTCCAACAGCAAAAATCCTGCAACAGCGGCGGCAACAATAATTAGCGATTCTGCTTTGCCCAAAGGTTGCTTGAGTTGGGGAATCGGCCACTGCGAGAAGGTAAAAGTTTTGTGGTTTTTGGCATAGATCGGGATTAAGCCGATCGCACAAATCATAATTTCTGCTATAATCACCGCAGAAATATTTAGGCGATCGGCACTTCCTAAAATCAAGCCTGTACAAATTTGTGCAATACTCCATCCCGTCAGGAGTACGAGAAGAAAATGGGGAAATGAATAGTTACTGTTTTCCTTCTGATTCTCGAAGGCAAGAGACAAGCTTAAGGGAATTGGGCCGACTACAATAATCAGAAATAAAATTAATTCCCACAAATGCTGCGCTATTAGCATAAGCTGCAAGTTACCATTTTTTATCAGTTTTTCCTCGTTACCCGAAAGATATTGTTAATATCGTTTCCGGTTGCACGATCGACATAATATAGAGGACAGCGCGCCGTGCCCTGGGACTACCCGGATTAATTGTAGGGACACGCGGCGATCGCCGTGTCGAAAGCTGTGGGTAATATTAATTCCGATGCTACTGGATTTGATATAAAGAGGAAAAGCAACAAGCTCGTTTGCTCGTTGCACAAAACATAAATTTTCTTGTGGGGTGGGCTTTTCGACCGTTGCACAAGAAAATTTATCCAGCCAATCCCCTATTTTTACCTGCTAGCTTGCTTCTGAGTTTTGGGTTTGACTGCTTCGGCATCTTTGGGCTTAGAAGTGTCAGCTTTTAACAGTTCCGGGAATGGCGGCTGGAGGTTGTGAACTTCGATGTCCATTCCCAGCGGCAGAGGTGGAAGCTGGGGCAGATCCTTTTCCAAATCCTTGAGAGAGTTAGCGGTTTGTATTTCCACCATTTTTGGTATTTGGGGTACTTTGGCGGTTTCCAAAGTGCCGATCATTCTAGCCAGAGCGAATTCTAGCTGAGAACCAGGGTCGATCGCCACCCAACCCTGGTCAGTCATTTGCCGGATCTCGAAGTGGAGGTGAGGCCCTGTAGACATTCCCGTACTGCCGACGCGGCCGATCGTCTCTCCCTGTTTCACCCACTCTCCCGGTTTCACAAACAGTTCAGAAAGGTGGGCGTAGAGAGTTTCCTGAGACTTTTTATTGTGGTTGAGAACCACCGTCAAACCGTAGCCGCCCAACCAATCGGCGATCGCCACTTGACCCGCATAGGCCGCGAGTACGGGCGTTCCCATCGGGGCCCCCAAGTCAGTTCCGGTGTGAAACCTGCCGTAGCCCATAACCGGATGAGTCCGCCACCCAAACGGCGAAGTAATTGCCGAAGCAATAGATAGCGGAAACAGCAAGCTTTTGTTGCCATTTCCGGGCAAGCCTGCGGGACGAGGCGTGAGATTGTAGTAAGCAAAACCGGTATTGCTGCCGCTGCTGACACTAACCGCACCGACTTGAACCGGCCCGAGTCCCATGCTGGGCGCTGGAGCGCCGCCGCCGTAAGATGCAGATCCGGCATAATACCCAGCGTCTGCGGAGTATCCCGCGTCTGCGGAGTAGCCGATGTTTGCCGAGTATCCAGCGTCTGCGGAGTATCCAGCGTCTGCGGAGTATCCCGCGTCTGCGGAGTATCCCGCGTCTGCGGAGTAGCGCGGGGGTGCGTAAGCAGATTCCGGCGGGTTTGAACCCCCCCAAACCTGGCTGCCTATTTGTTGAACGGCTTGACCGATTTTACTGACAGGATTCCCGCTACTATTTCCTGCCACAGTTTCCCGAACATTGTCTGGAATGCTTTCTGGCAG
>JAICRN010000701.1 GCA_025937335.1 Microcoleus sp. TY_ISSM_2_bin.22 | reverse complement strand
CAGTTGGCAGTTGTCAGTTGGCAGTTGTCAGTTGCTACTTGGCGGTTGTCAGTTGCTACAAATAACAAGTAACAAATAACTAATGACTACTGACTAATGACTACTGACTAATGACTACTGACTACTGACTGTCAACTATTGTAAACGGTCGAGAGCCAAATTCAGTTGGAGGACGTTAACTCCCGGTTCGCCGAAAATGCCAAGAAATCTGCCCTCTGTATTTTTAGCTACCAACATCTCTACTTGATTGAGATTGAGCGATCGCACTGTTGCTATCCGCTGAATTTGCGATCGAGCTGCCTCTACGCTAATGTGGGGATCGAGGCTAGAACCAGAGGTGTAGACTAAATCAGCAGTTGGTTTGATACCAGCTTTGTTGAGGCGGTCTAATTCAACTTGCACCCCCTGAAAACCATCTTTTTCATTACCTCGCTTCAGCAAATCCGAGTTGCTGGGAGCAAGGTTGCTAGCTCCTGAAATACCTGTTCTTTGACTGGAATTCTCTACCTTTGTGGGGTCGTAATCTGCGGTAGCAAAGCTGCTGTAATTTGTGGTGCTGGGGCGGCTCCAAAAATATTTATCCGACGTGAAAGGTTGACCGATTAACGACGAACCGACTACAACTCCCTGCGGGCGAATTAAGCTACCATTGGCCTGCGAATTGAAGGCAATTTGACCGATTACTAGCATTATCAAGGGATAAATAATTGCTGTAATTCCCCACAAAACTAAAGTCACGCGAATTGCTCTGATTAATTCTCTCATGAATTACCTCACTTAACTAATTGTTTTTTGATGAAAGTGCTGGATGCAAAAAGTTGTTTGACACGCTACCTATATCGTAAGGTGCGCACTGCACACCCTACATTACCCATAGGCTAAGGTGCGCACTGCGCACCTTACATAATTGACCTAAAATCTTTCCGGCTGAAAAATCACGACAAACAAATAAACTGCGAGCCCGACAATCACCAAACCCAAAAGACTTAAACCCCACGCAGCTTTTTTCGTCAAACCTTCATTCGCAGCCGCATAAACAGCAGGTGCAATTATCAAGTTAAAGCACATGACCAGAAATAGCTGCACCGGGATAGGATGCCGCTGCCAAAGCATTTTTGCTAACTCAACGGTTTCTTGAAAATCTCTGGGCAAAACATCACTCAGCAAATCTTTACGTTTCATAATTACTCTTATTCGTGGTACTAAATGCGGTCAATAGTGTTAGGTAAATTTTACTTTTTTTGAGCGCGCAGTGTGTTGCGAAACTCAACAACGGCATCGTACTGATCGGGAATATTGGCACAGCGAACAAACAAAGCTAAATCCAATTCTGGCAGCAATTCGCTTTGCTCTATCTGTTCGTATTCCTGTTCCCGCAAGTGATAGATGGAAAGCGTGCCTTTTCGCCAAAACCACACTTCAGGAACCTTGACCCGCTTGTAAATTTCTAGAACATTCACCCCGCCGCTGGTAACGACTACTTCTATTACCAAGTCGGGGATATCTTTCTTAGTCTGCAAGTTATAAGACTCATCTGGTTTTTTTCTGCCACCTAATCTTATATTGCCAATAGTCTTGCTCCCTCTGGCATAAAACCGAATGCTTTTTTCTTCAAGATAAACCTCAAGTAACTTCCGAATAGTGGTCTTACCATCTTCGTGTTCGTCGGAAAGTGGAGTTATAATATCTAAAGTTCCGTCGAGGTACGCTAAGCGTATGCGTGGAAAATCTTCTAAAGCTGCTTCTATTGCTTCAAATTTCTCCCAACTCACATCGTAAAGCGTGAAGCATTGGTTACTTTCACTGATTGGTTTGTCCAAAAGTTGAGGGTTCATAGGTCATTCCATCCGTTACATTCGTGGAGCGAATCTGTTGCCGAACTTCTTTTATGCTAACCCAACGGCGGCAATGAAAACATCAATAACTTTGATGGCAATAAACGGCGCGACTGCTCCGCCCAATCCGTAGATTAAAATGTTCCGCTGCAACAGTTGGTTGGCGCTCAAAGGTCGAAATTTTACCCCGGTTAATGCTAGGGGAATCAAAGCAGGAATAATCAAAGCATTGTAAACTAATGCTGACAAAACCGCAGATTGACCGCTGGCTAAACCCATGACATTTAATGCGCCAACCGGGGCAAACATGGCTGGAATAATTGCAAAATATTTAGCGATATCGTTGGCTAGGGAAAATGTGGTCAGCGCGCCGCGAGTAATCAGCAATTGTTTGCCAATTGTCACTAAATCAATTAGTTTGGTAGGGTCAGAATCTAAGTCCACCATGTTTGCAGCTTCCTTCGCTGCTTGGGTTCCCGAATTCATCGCCAGTCCTACGTTTGCTTGCGCTAGTGCGGGTGCGTCGTTGGTTCCGTCTCCTGTCATTGCGACTAATTTGCCCTCGGCTTGTTGCTTGCGAATTACGTCGATTTTGTCCTCGGGAGTTGCTTCGGCAATGAAGTCGTCAACCCCTGCTTCATCGGCAATTACTGATGCTGTAATCCGGTTATCTCCGGTGAGCATAATGGTGCGAATTCCCATTTTTCGCAGTTGGTCAAATCGATCGCGAATTCCCGGTTTGATGACATCTTTTAAATAGATAATGCCGTAGGTGTCGCTGCCTTGACAAACAGCTAAAGGTGTGCCTCCCAAGCGGGAAACTCGCTCGTAAGCTTCATCGAGATCCGGCCCGAAATTGCCGCCGCGCGATCGCACAAAACCCTTCACCGCATCAACCGCACCCTTGCGAACCTCCGTCCCATCGGGCAAATCCGTGCCAGACATCCGCGTTTTTGCGGAAAAATCAAGCCCAGTGGCGTTAGTGCGATCGAAATCCACCTGTGCGCCCAAATTTTGAGCCAAACGGACGATCGACTTTCCCTCTGGAGTATCGTCAAACAGGCTAGCAGCAAGGGCTACACTCGCAACCTCCTCCAGCGAGTG
>JAICRN010000751.1 GCA_025937335.1 Microcoleus sp. TY_ISSM_2_bin.22 | reverse complement strand
GGTGTAGAAGGTTGGGGAGAGTCTGAGGTTGCAGAAGTTGTTGAAGCTTTGGAACAAGTTTATACTAATCGCGAAGAATCAAAAAGTCGCGGTTTAGCTGCGGCTAATTTTATGCTCAATTGGACTTGGGAAAAACAGGTTAAGCGCTTTATTGATGTTATATCAAATTCGCTTTAACAATCATCTTTTTCCGGCGAATATAGCAATCCTTGCATGAGTCGTAAATTTTTTACCCCACCCCAACCCTCCCCGAACTCGCGGGGAGGGAGTAAGAAATTCACAAATGATTTAGGATTGCTATAGAATTCGCTACTACACAAACAAAGTTTGTTTGTGCGGACTAAAGAATAAAGAATGAAGATTAACTTGCGATTAGTCCCAATAGCTTTTCAGCACTATTCACGCTTTCTATATCGTAAATTTCCCGGTTGTAACAAACAATTTGTGCTACCAACTTTTCATGATATTGCTGAGCTTTTGCCAACATAGAACCCTGGGAACGCCGATAATTGACAACTACTTCTCTCGTTCCCAAAAAGGGAATATTGTGCTTGTGGCAGTTAACCCAAAACTCCCAATCTTCGTAACCTTCCTTCATCCCAACTTTGTACCCGCTGACCAAATCCCAAATAGATTTATGATAGAGTGAAGACGGGTGAATCATGTTAGATTGCTTGATATTTTCGGGAGAATACAACTCATAACTAGGTACTATGCGATTTTCAGTGCCAAACATTTGATAAGAACCAAATGCTACGCAAGGTACATTTGATTTTAAACATATTTCTAAAAGGTCACTCAAGGCGTTTTCAGCTAGGATATCATCGGCATCTAAAGGCATAATGTATTCACCGTTTGCTGCTGCTATGCCAGCATTTCTAGCACTTGAAAGCCCTTGATTTGTTTGTTCTACAAGCCTAATTTGATATTGGGGATTTGCTACTATTAAATTTCGGGCAACTGTGCTGGTAGTATCTAAGCTGCCGTCATTGACAATGATAATTTCCCAATTTTTGTAAGTTTGGTCGATCGCGCTAGTTACTGCTTCCAGCAAAAAATGAGATTGATTGTAGCAGGGAATAATCACAGATACCAAAGGTCGATCTGCCAATTGTGGCGATGCTGAAACTTGTTTGATACTTTCGGATTGTAAATTCTGTGCCGAATTTCTAGCAGCTTGCAAGCTGTAAAAATAAATCTTGGGATGGACGATGGCTAATTGATTCAGATCGGTATTTTGATATTCATTTACTAACCTCGGATATTCCGACAAGTATTCTTGTTTAACAAAAATCAAGATATTCTGAGCGTACCAAGGCTCTACTTTGTCATTGTTCCATATTTTTTTTCTCAAGCAGTCAATAACTGCATAGCCGTTTTTCTGAAAGTAATAAACCCAATATTGGGGCCACTGTTCGTTAACGTGTTCGACGCCTCCTTGAAATGGTATCGCAGCAGAAAACAGAATCACCGGTGCTAGTTGAGTGAGAGAATTAACAAAGTTTTCGGCACAGGTAGCCGGCAAATGTTCGGCAACTTCCAGAGAAATTGCTAAGTCAAATTTTCTGTTTATTTGCAGGGGTTGCTTTAAATCGGCGGATTGGAACTGATTTAAAGGAATTTGTAAAATAGTGCGATCGACATAATCGCCATCTATTCCTAAACAATCAGCGATTCCCAACTTCTGAAAAGCAGCTAACCAACTTCCCGTACCGCAGCCCACATCTACCACACTTTTAGGTAAAATGGGTTGCAGCAAGTCTAACAGCAGGGGAATAATTTCTCTAGCAGAACTGCGAGTTCCTTCTCCGATTAATTGGTAAAAATCTATTGTATAAGATGACTGTTGGTTGTGATTGGTTTGGCTGGCTGTTTGAGAATTAATTGTCTCTAAACTGCTAATATTGTAACCGTGCAAATGTGCTGGCAACTGCCAGGAAATATTGGGGTCTGGTTGATGTTTTACTGGCTCGACATTGCCCCGCCAAGCAGCGCCCATAATTTGCATTGTTTGATATACTACCGTTTGCCATCCCCTTTGCTTCAAGTAATCTAAACCTTTACCAACATCTGGAGCGGTTAAATCGTGAAATAAAATTATTGCATCTTCCTCAGCCAATTTTTCGCAAACAATTGCATCATTTAACGGCCCATCACCTCCGTGTTCTCCGTCAATAAAAATTAACGACCATTTGCGGTTGAATTGAGCGGAAAATTCTTCTACTCTTTGGGGGCTGTAGCCGGGTATTAGCTCGACTGATGTTTGAACGCCAGACGCATTTAGAGCACCTTGAATTGAATCGATTACGCTTTGTCTGATATCTTCTCTTTCTAACAGCGGATCGACAACATCTAATGCAACTCCTGCGAGCGCTAAATGACAGGCTGACCAACCCAGCCAGCAGCCGATTTCTAATGCTTTTTTACCTTTGAATTGCAGAGCAGTATTGTAAAGGATGTGTGCTTCGTCGCGATTCAAAAACCCGATGAATGGATAGCGCTTGTCTGCATACCAATTATGCG
>JAICRN010000732.1 GCA_025937335.1 Microcoleus sp. TY_ISSM_2_bin.22 | reverse complement strand
TAGCTTGTTTAAAAAAAGTAAAATTCCTGCATCATCCCGAAACAGATAGCTTACAAGATAGTGGGTATCAAGGTATAAAAGATTATCATTTCAATAGTTATATTCCTAGAAAGAAACCTAAAAATGGTAAAATTTCTCTCTTAGAAAAGAACTATAATCGAACTCTAGCACAAGAACGAATTGTCATTGAACACGTTAACCGGAGTCTGAAAATTTTTAAAATCTTGTCGAGTCGTTATCGGAATCGTCGTCGCCGTTATGGTCTGCGTTGTAATTTGTTATCAGCAATTTATAATTATGAGTTAGCTCTAGGGGGATTAAATTTAAAACATTCTATTATAGCATAGATTTTTTTTGCAAGAGGTCTATTTAACCAAGGTGGGCAAATAATGCCCACCCTAATTCCTACTTCCCTACCGTGAAATACTCATTCTTAGCATACACGCTAATAATGCAGTCTCCCACTTCAAAAAACATCCCCTCTTGCTCATCTTTAGAAAATTGCAAGTTGCCGTATTTAGAATTAATTTCCTCAGCAGTCGCCGCTTTTGCCTCCATTTCATCCGGGATAAGTCCCGTAGAACCGATATAGAAAACCAGCGGTGAAACTTTTTCCCCGTACACTTTTTCAGCATAAGCGTCCAGTCGCTCGTTCGCATTAGCTAAAGCAGCTACAAACTCCTCTCGCTTCACATCTTCTCCCTGCCATTTCGCTTGCAAAAGGCGCAGCAAACTATCTGCACCAACTTTGGCTAAAGTAGCGCTGACAATTCCGTTATCCTCCAACCCCAAAAACTCATCGAAAATCAGTTTCATCAAGTCGTCAACTTTGGTGATTTTTGTTCGGGATGACAGCGTTTTGTGTGCGAAGACAACAGGCTCATCTAACGTGATGTCAAATGTCGGTTTTGCTAGCTTTTCGCCCGTGTTTTTGTGGTAAACTTCATAAAGGCGATCGAGAAATTTGTTGGCAGAGTGCAATTTGCCGAAGTTGAGGATGTTTTTGCTGCCGATGTCGATTTTGTAGCTGACTCGCGAATCTACTGAACCGTTGGCGATCGCACTTTTTAAATCTGTGTATTCCGTCGTCGTCGGAAAATTGATGTAAAGGCTTTTTGACAGATAATGCTGTTTCAATTCTTCCAATTGTTCCGCAGTGTAAGCCTCGGATTCCTCCTTCAAATGAGCCGAGAGAATGCTGGAGAGAATTTTGATTTCTGCGAGTTCCTCAAACACTCCGTCAAGGCTGCCGTAACGCCCGTCAAAAGGCACGAGAGGCAAAGTCTCTAACTTTATATCGTACTCTGAACGGAAGTCAAATTCTTGCACTGGCGAACCGTCTTTTTCAAGGACACCGCATTTTTTGAGCAAATCAAACACTGGTTTGCTGCTGATTTTGGTTCGCAGCGACTTAATATTAACTTCGCCGTCGCTGACAATGGTATAATTGTTGAAAGTATTGAGATCTGTAACTAGAATTCCCGCCACTTCTGCGATTAAAGTTTCATCCTCAACTTTTACCAGCTTAGCTTTTCGGGTAATCAGCATATTGATGGTAGCGGTATTTTGATTGATCGCAAATGAACCCATTTGCACGTATTCGCCACCATCTAAGAATTCAGTTTTCAGCCAAGGCTTGACAAGGTTGCCATTTTCGTCTCGCTTTCCTTCAATTCGCTTCAAACCTTTTCGCTGATAATTTTCTTGCAAGTGTTTCAAGTTGATGATGATGCTGTTGCTGTTTTCCTCCAATATCTCGATCAACTCCAGCAGGGAAATTTTATCGCTGACTTTTACCCGATCGCCAATTTCATGATTTTTCAACAGATCAGGCGCAAAAACAGCCTGTTCCAAATCTTCTGTAAACTCCGCTATTTGGGCATTTGTCAAAGCTTTCGCGTGTTTTTCCGTCAAAGTAGCGTCGAAGGTGCTCGCCAGCGCATACTTAGCCGTATTTAAATTGCCGTCAGCGAGGTTAGCTTTCGCAAAAGCAAACACCGACTCATCAGTTTGAGCAACGGGAACATCTAGTTTGTCATACTCATCTTTGGCAACTTTCTGATATTTGTAAAACAGTCCCCCATCGTCTGCTTTCAGCCCGCAGATTTTCAGCGTGCTCGATGAACCGTTGATTTTCTTGCCGCTTTTGGAAACAAAAACTTGATAATCGTATTCCTTAATTAACGGTTCTTCCAACGGCGGTGCAACCGAACTGCCTAACAGTTTTGTGCTGTCGTAAAGAGCATCATAAACCATTTTGACTTCGCCAGCGCGGATGCAATTTCCCGATAATGTATTGGCAATTTTGGAGAGAAGTTTGAAGTCAGCCGAGGCATAGGATATCGTGTTGGCAAACACATCCATGTCTTTGAGTTCTTCGCAAATTTCCCCTAGTTTTGCAGCTTCGGAATTGGCACTGGGGTCATTTGCATAGCCGTCTGTGTGCAAATTGATCGCTGTCAATTCTCCCGCTTTAACCAGAGATTTAGCGAGTTGCATCGACTGCGATATGCAGGTACAGCCAGCCGTGTGGATTTTTTGAATTTCTTTGATGTATTGAGAGTCAAACTTCAGCACTTCTTGAATGGGGATTCGCTGGAAATGACAAATTACGTCCCGATTGCTAGCATAGGAAATCAGGCTGACAATTAGCTGGTAATTGTTGTATTCGTCTAAGGTCAAAAGCTTGATTAGGGT
>JAICRN010000114.1 GCA_025937335.1 Microcoleus sp. TY_ISSM_2_bin.22 | reverse complement strand
TATTTAAGTGTGATTTGGTATGATGCGTGCGATCGCACTTTCGTTAGTTTGCACCATTGCCATTGATATCGAAGTTTTCTATAATGGGAATTTCTGAAGGTGAGGAAGCTACGATTCGCAGGTTTATATCAACTATGATTTGATTTTTATCAAGAACTACATTTGCTTTTTTTATTATAATTTTTGCCGATAAACAATCGCCTGATTCAGGTTCGGGAGACGACTGAGTTTTATATCCTGCGTCCTCCAGCCATTCACAAATCTTCCTCCAGTTTTCTACCTTTTCATCACCTTTACCTACAAGATTTTTTACATATTGGTATAAAGTATTACAGAAATCTACGGCAATTCCCTTGGGGTTTTTACTGAGCCTTTCGGCAATTTCGGCGGGACTGTAGCCGCAGAGTAGACCCCGTAGATGTTGTTTCTCTGTGGGCGTGAGCCGCTTTCCCTTGGCGGATGCTAGGTCTGTGTAGAGGGTTTCTAAGTCCCAGTCCCGGGCAGCTTCGGAGAAGCGATCGTTAGAGGATGCCATTGCAGGGGATAGGTTTCTGGATTTTTTATAATCAAAGTCTAACACGATTCCTAATGCTTATTAGTTTCTTTGTTAAAGGTAGTGAGGTTAGTATCAGGAAAAGCAGGATCGTGATTAATTTTACACAAGAAATTCGGGGAAGGCTCACTGCTGCGCGGTAGAGCTTTCTGCAGGACAGAGTTATCAACACAAACTCCTCATAATTAGGTATTTACCCGTAAATGTTTAACCACGAATACAAAAAAGAGGCACAAGAGAAACTGCGCCGTGCAGTAGAAAAGTACCAAAGAGATTGTGAATATTTACAAAATGCCGCTGGAAGTCTTTATCAAACGCGAGTTAATCGTGGAGTTGAGATTATCCAACTATGCGAAAATTACATTAACACGTTGGCCAACTCGCCAAAAGAGTTTAGCAAAGTGGTTACAAAACTGAAGTTTCAGCTCAAGGAAATTACTGGCAAAGATTGGGATCTAATTTATGCGGCTCATAACAGCAATGTAGCCGCCGCAGCAGGTGGTGCAGGAGTCATGGCTGGAGCAGGAGTTGCCTGTTTTGGGCCAGCAGCAGCAATGGCAATTGCCACAACTTTTGGAACAGCCTCAACAGGTACTGCAATTGCTTCTCTTTCCGGTGCAGCCGCCGTTAATGCTGCTTTAGCCTGGTTAGGAGGTGGCGCTCTTACTGTGGGTGGTGGCGGTATGGTGGCCGGAAATGCACTGCTGGCACTAGCAGGGCCGATTGGCTGGGGGATTGGTGGTGTAGCTTTGGCTGGTAGTGCTTTTTGGACAAGTAGCGAGAATGAGAAAATTGGGAGAGAAGCTACTAACCGCGCTATTGAAATTGAAGGTGACACAGCTAAAGTCAACATAACCAAGAAAGAAGTCAATCTTCTGGAGGGGGAAACTGTCAAACTAGCTAACTTGATTCACAGTGGACTGCAAGACTTTAAGCACAATGCACCGTTGAATTACCTGGATTTTAGCCCATCTCTCAAAAAAATGCTGGCGAATTTAATCAATTCCATTAATTCGCTGAGCGAGTCACTTAAAAAGACCGTAGACCTGAAAATGTAATTATAATTTTGAGTGCAGCATTATGCTCTAGCAATTAGGGAATAATGCTGCCAATTTTTTTAACATGGAAAAAATAGAAGATAGACATCTGACAACTCAATTCGTTGCTGCAATAGTAGCAGAGGAAAATCTGCGCCATGCAGAACAGCTTGCAACGGAACTCAGTAAACAAGACCGAGCGTTTTTTGCAGCGGTCGGGGAGATTGATAAAGTTCGTGATTTTGTAGGTAGCCCCGAAAAAATTCTGGGAAACACAAGCACAAAACACGGTGAAATAGCTGAGCAAGTGGAAGTTGGTATTCGCAATGCAAAATCTCTTTTGAACTCCTCTGAAACTCGCGCCACTTTTGAGAGAGTGGGTAGAACAGCACCCGAAGATTATTTAATTGATGGTATTAAAGTACAGTCTAAATTTGTGAATGGGGTTGGCAATAATTTAGACCACGTTCTAGACCACATGAAGAAATACGAAAACTTTGGCAGAGATGGGTCATATTACCATATCCCTAAAAACCAATATGAAATTATCGATCGAATCTTGAAAGGAGAGCAAGTCGAAGGAATTACCGGCCGCACTGCCCAAAAAATTCAAGAAAAAGCTCAAGAAATAGAGCAAATGTCGGGTCGTACTTTCAGTCAGACTGTTCGAGGTGGATCGTCTAACTATGAAGATGTGCAAATAGGCAAAGTTAACGAGACTCTCGATCGCAGAGAGCATGAATTAAAGCAAGAAAGCAAACAAATTAAGGATGGGATACGCGACGGCGCTAGACCTAATCTGAGTGATTTTGGTCAGGTTGCTGTTAAAGGCGCGGTTATTGGGGGTAGCATTCGATTTGCTACTAAGCTTTACGCCAAGTTCAAGCAAGGTAAAAATGTTTTTAAGGGCGAATTAACCCTCGAAGATTGGCAAGAAATCGGACTCGATACTGCAAAAGGAGCGGCACTCAGTGGTATATCGGCAACGGCTATTTATGGGTCAACCAATTTTGCCCAAATGTCTGCACCTTTAGCTGGTGCTTTTGTTAGTGCGGGCATGGAAATTGCTAGTTTAGTGGGTAGTTTGAATCGAGGAGAAATTACTCCCGATCGATTCGTTGAATTAAGTTTGTTTGCTTGTGCTGATTCAGCCATTGTTGCTGCTGGGGCTACTGTCGGACAAGCTTTGATTCCGATTCCTGTTGTAGGGGCAGTTATTGGCGCGATCGCAGGTCGAATGGTGACTGGTTTCTGCAAGCGGTTATTGGGGGAAGAAACTCATCTTGCCCGACAAGTGGAACAATACTATCAACAGTCCCTCGCTCAAATAAATCGAGCTTACAAGGCAGTTGTTGCTAATCTTGTTGCTACCTACGAACGACTGGGCAATTTAGCAGAAGCAGCTTTCGATCCTAAATTAAACCTCGATTTGAGATTGCAAGCTAGTATCGAATTAGCTGAAGCTTATGGCGTTCCTGATTCCAAGATTATTCACAATGTAGATGAGCTTGACTCTTTCATGCTTAGTTGAGCGAGTACAAAGGAAATCAAACTTAGTTTAGTATTGTTAACGCAGATTTAGTATAAGGTGCGCCGAAGCGCACCCTACAGAAGCAATTATCAATCGCGCGACTTCAACAAAGGTTCAATCTGCTGCCTTTGAAACTGCAATTCATCCGCCAAAGGCTGATAAATTTCTCGATCGCCCGATTCATTGCAATAATCCCACAGACCATTGTAACAGTGCCTGTCGTCGTCCCAACCCGGATGGTTGACAATCGGATACAAGCAGATTCCCTCTATCGGAACTCCTGCTTTCATCGCCGCCATTACCTCAGTGCACACATAATTAAACCAGACAGGTCTAAAATCGTCTTCAGTACCTGTTTCTGCTACGAATAAGGGGCGGCCGTAGCGATCGAACACTTCTTGCAGCATTTCACCAAACGGGCGGTACAGCGGATCGGTGTATTTCATTGGCTCTTCATTGTGAATCCACTGATTGCGATCGTAATAATTCACCCCAATAATATCGAGATATTTTTCCTTACCCCCGAGTTCCGGGCGAAAGCGTCCAGCCAACATATCCCAAGCTTGATATTGAGATAAGCGATAACCTTCCGCTGCGTCCCGATCCTCCGGTTTGTCAGGATCGGCAATAATGTTAATTGTGGGATCGATTTGAACGATGCGGGTGCGGGGATTGACTTCCCAAACTGATTCTATCGCTGCGATCGCAGCTTTGATTAACTGGATTTTGAGCTCGTCTCCCCGCCCTTTCGCAAACGGATTGATGTAGGCGACATCGCCGCCTGCCCAAGCAATAAATGAAATTTCATTGACAGGTGTCACGAAAGGTGTTTGGTCTGTTTCCTCAGTCAGCACTTCCATAAAAGCGCGCACCATCTGGGCAAACCTGGACACGAATTCGGGACTGAAAATATCAATATCGTCTGGCCAGCCGTAGTGAAACAAATCCCAAATTACCTGCATTTTCATGTCGCGGGCGGCCCGGATGATTGGGAGGGAACTGGAAAAATCGTATTTTCCGGGCGACTGTTCAATTAAGTGCCAGCGGAGGCCTTCGCGGACTGTGTAAATGCCTTGGTCCTGCAAGCGTTGGTAGTCGGCGACTGCAAATTTATCGTGACCGGTGGCGGCCGTAACATCGAGGCGTTTTCCTGATTGCAACCTGTGGGTGGAACATTCAAATCCGCCCATGAAAAAACTTTGAAACATCAATCGAATGAGTAATGGGGTATTCAGGTTTGCAGTCAGGACTAAAGTCCTTAGATTTCAATCATCAAAAACTAAAGTCCTTACTACAAACGGTATTTTTGTAACAAGTATATCGATCGCGAAAAAGTCAAAATGAAATCAGAAAAAAATCTGAGATTTTTACTTTTTTCTTGACCAATCACCAATTAGCATTGAGTAATAGCTTGCTGCTGTGAACTTTCTTCGGGAATATCCCAGCCGAGAGTTGCCGCCGCGATTACGTCTATGGGAAATTTGGGAGTGCGATCGGCATACAGCAAACCGTTAGCTTCTTGGAAAGTATCGGTCAACTGCGTATAACAAAATCCGCTGAACATTTCCACTCGGTTTACCACCTTCAACAGCGCGGTGTAGCGCCTTTGCAGTTCGATCGTGTCCGACGCGCGCACGTAGCCCCAAACCCTGTAAAAATCGGGGTTTTCGCGACCGGCGCAGGCAATGCCGCCGAATTCTGTCAGCATCATCGGCTGTCCTTGGTGCGGGTGGCCGTCGAGGGTGAGGATACGCCCTCCCGGACGCCCGCGATCGAACAAATCGGATAGCTGGACTTCGGGCCCGTAGCGCTTGGCTAGGGTTTGCGGGTTGTTGTCGTAGTCGTGAATTGCCAGGATGTCGGTATCGATGCTTTCCCAGCCGTCGTTACCGATGACGGGGCGAGTCGGATCGAGGGTTTTTGTCAAGAAATACAGCGCTTGCACGTAGTTGCGGTGGGCTGCGGCTTCGACTAAATTCGGAACTCCCCAGGATTCGTTGAACGGCACCCAGACTACGATACAGGGGTGGCTGGCGTCGCGGTCGATGACTTCCGTCCACTCCCGCGTCAGCCGTTGCACGGCTTTGGGAGTGAAACGGTAGGCGCTGGGCATTTCTTCCCAAACTAGGAGCCCGAGCACGTCAGCCCAGTACAAAAATCGGGGGTCTTCGATTTTTTGGTGCTTGCGGACGCCGTTGAAACCCATTGCTTTGACTAATTCGACATCGTGGCGCAAAGCTTCATCGGAGGGTGCAGTCATCAGGGTGTCTGGCCAGTAACCTTGATCGAGCACCAGCCTCAGGTAATAGGGGCGACCGTTGAGCATGAAGCGATCGCGCTGGATGCTGACCGTCCGCATGGCGGTATAAGATTTAACCTCGTCGAGCAATTTGCCGTCGGCCCACAACTGCACTTGAGCGTTAATTAGCGTCGGCTTTTCGGGGCTCCACAGCAGTTCGTTGCGGTAGTCGTCGATACCGGGGTCGGAGAGGGCGATGCGGCGGTGGATTTCGCCGTTGATAACTTCGTAGGTGTCGTTGACCAGCAGCATACACCCGATCGACAGTTTAACTTTAATCTGGATTCCCGACTGGCGATCGCCCGCGACAAACGCTTCAAAACCGATTTCCCAGCGTTCAAACTGGGGAGTCCAGCGGATGCGCTCGATATAAGTGTGAGGCACCAATTCTACCCACACCGTCTGCCAAATGCCGGTCGTGCGCGGATACCAAATGCTGTGCGGCTCTATTTGCCAGTCTTGCTTGCCGCGCGGTTGCTCCAAACCTTGCGGGTCGTCTTGGGCCCAGACTGTCACCCGCTGCGGCCCGCTGAGGTTCAAAACGGCTGTAATGTCTGCGGTGAAAGGAGTGTGTCCGCCTTCGTGTTCGATGACAAACTGACCGTTCACCCAGACGCGGGCGCGGTAGTCTACGGCCCCAAAGTGCAGGAGAACTCTGCCTTCTGTGTGGGGTACGTCAAATTCGCGTTCGTACCAGCAGTTAGCGTGAAAATTCGTGTCCCCGATCCCGCTTTTTGGCGATTCTGGAGCAAAAGGCACTTCTATAGTCTGACTCCACTCAGAAATATCGATCGGCTGCACGCAGCGTCCCGCGTCGTCGTAAGCAAACCTCCACTGACCGTTGAGACAAATCCAGTTGCTCCGGCGCAATTGGGGGCGCGGATAGCCTGTTTTGCGTCCTTGAACTGTCACCTTACTGTCTAGAGTTGCAGACTCTTCTATATCGCAATTTTCTAGTTCTCTACCTAACCAACTCATTGGCACATCTACCCTAAGTTATATTTATACGTTAGCGACTATTGCTCCGACTTGGACAAGTTTTTTGCTGATTAATTTGTAAAAGTTTTGTACATTAAAACAGCCTCATCTGAAGGAGCTCTTATACAGAAGTCATTAGTGATTAGTGATTAGTCATTCGCCACAAGCAATCTTCCGGAAAGCTTTTAGGTTTTAGTCTCAAACCCTTCATTTTCCCTTAGCAGCTCAGCTCGATTACCCAATTGCCCTGAAACCATTATTCGACAGTTGGCCATCAAAAACTGTCCGAAGTTTTGAGAATCAAGAAGAAAGATTTTCCCCTGGCACACTCAGACACTCGGACACTATCGCCCACTCCCAACTCTAGTTTAGCCGGCAACACTTTGCAAATCTCCTAACGGTTCAGTTAGGTCACTTTTGAGGGAATTTTCTTCCGAAGGAGGCAAACACTGAAATATTTGTTCTAGTCCTGTGAGTTCAAATAGGATTCTCACTTGTTGGCTCATGGCAGATATCAAAAGTATACATTCACTGTCTCTAACTAATTTTACGATCGCCACTACAGCCATTAACTCCGAATTTTTCAGGAAATTTATCTTTGAGAAATCGAGCATCAGAATTTTGCCCCCGCTTTCTATGAGGCGCTCTATTTCTTTCTGAAAATGAGGAAATTGAGATTTTTCCAAAACCTCGTGAGACAAAACAATTTTAACTATAACTCTCATTTCCACCTCAACGCTTCTTTAAATTATTACAGAACTTTTGATTAAAACTGAGTAAGGTGCTGATAGCGCACCTTACTCATTTTTAATCCGTAACTGGCAACTTCTTGCAGCTACTTGCTAGCAGATTTGCCGTTGCCGTTGCCGTTGACAGCAGCCGCTTCTAGAGGTGCTGTGACTGGGTTCTCGGCAACTCCATTCGACGAGCTTAAATTAGAGGCCGCACCGTTAACATTTTCCACCAATTCTATCACCGGCTTGGTAGTAATTTGAGTGTAAGTTGTCAGAGCTTGAGCGACAACTTGATCCATGTTGTAATACCTGTAAGTCGCCAGCCTTCCCACAAAAGAAACTCCCGGAGTGGCATCAGCCAAAGCCTTATATTTCTTGTAAATTTCGGCATTTTCAGGACGCGGAACCGGGTAGTAAGGGTCTCCCTCAGCTTGGGGATATTCGTAGACAATGCTAGTTTTTAGATGCTCTTGTCCCGTGAGGTATTTAAACTCTGTGCAGCGAGTATATAAATGCTCGTTGGGGTAATTTACCACCGGTGCTGCTTGGTGTACGGGTACGTTTAACGTTTCGTGCTTGAATTCCAAGGAACGGTAAGGAAGTTTGCCGTAGCAATAGTTGAAATAAGAATCAACAGGCCCGGTGTA
Organism: Microcoleus sp. TY_ISSM_2_bin.22; assembly: GCA_025937335.1. Classification (GTDB taxonomy): domain Bacteria; phylum Cyanobacteriota; class Cyanobacteriia; order Cyanobacteriales; family Microcoleaceae; genus Microcoleus. The sequence continues at coordinate 3,045 of JAICRN010000114.1, read as the reverse complement.
AATCATTTCCCCGTAAGGAATAAAACCCTCAATCTCCCGGTAGTCGGTATTCAGCATCACCTTGATGTTTGGGTGAGAAAGCATCTTTTCAAACATCCGAGTGTAGCCGTGCAGGGGCATTGCTTGATAGGTATCGGTGAAATAGCGATCGTCCCGGTTAATGCGAGTGGGTACGCGCGCAATCACTGAGTTGTCGAGTTCCGACGGGTCCATTCCCCACTGTTTGCGGGTGTAGTTGCGGAAGAATTTCTCGTAAAGTTCCCGGCCGACTTTGCTGACAACGACATCTTCGGAAGTGCGAATGTAATCCTTTGGTTCTGCTACTTTTGCGAAGAAATCTTCGACTTCAAATGAGGTGAGATTCAGTCCGTAAAGTTGGTTTACGGTGTTGAGATTGATCGGAATTGGCAGCAGTTGACCGTCAACGCTGGCGAGGACGCGGTGTTCGTAGGGCCGCCACTCGGTGAACCGTGAAAGGTACTCGAAAACTTGACGCGAATTGGTGTGAAAAATGTGGGGGCCGTATTTGTGTACGAGGATGCCGTGGTTGTCGTAGTGATCGTATGCGTTGCCGCCGATGTGGTTGCGAGTATCAATTATCAGGACTGTTTTTCCGGCCTCATTTGCTAGTCTTTCTGCAATGACGCTACCTGCAAATCCCGCTCCGACGATTAAATAGTCAAACATTAAAACACCTCTGATTTTTGGTAAGGGTAATTGGTAATTGCTAATCAACAAGCGAGCCTGGTTGAGTGTTAAGTTTTGAATTCATAAATTGATAACTCTTTAACTTAAACCTCAACATTTCTAACTTAAAACTTTCATCCTGGCTTCTGCTTTCTGCCTTCTGCCTTCGATCGCACTTTCGATCAACCCCAGCATTTCGCCCCAGGTTTTGTCCCAAGAATTGTCTGCTAAAAAGGCGTCTACTTCACTGAGCCACGTTTTGCGAACGTCCGAACTTTCGTTGAGGATTTCTTCGGCACAAGCAACGAATTCTGAAACGTTGCTCGCAATCCGAACCAAGCCGTTTTCTCCGTAGGGCCGCACCACGTCGCGGATAGGAGTAGAAATCACCGGTTTGCCGGCCGCGAGGTATTCGGGCGTTTTCGTGGGACTAATAAACTTAGTCGATTCGTTAATCGCAAAAGGCAGCATGGCTATATCCCACCCGCCAAGATACGCTGGCAGTTCTTGATAAGATTTGCCGCCGAGATAGTGGATATTTGGGTGAGTTGGCAGAGTTGCCGGATCGATTTTCGCCACCGGGCCAATGATGACTAAATGCCAGTCCGGCTTTGCTTGCGCAATGCCCGCCAGCAGTTCTATATCCATGCGTTCGTCTATGACGCCATAAAATCCCAAACGCGGGTGAGGAATGTCTTTTTGATCCGGCGGTTCTTGTGAAAGATTCCTGGCTGTCGCAAAGTGTTCTTTTTCGATGCTGCTGGGGAAGGCGTGAATGTTTGGGTGCTGGTGCTGTTTGGCTTCGTAAAGGTTGTGTCCCCCGGTAAATACTACGCTGGCGCGCTTTAAGAGTTGATTTTCATTGGCTTTTAAATCCGGGTGCGCGCCTTGGAAGGCTGACAGTTCATCCATGCAATCGTAGACTACAGCTAGCGGCTTTAAGTGGCTTGTGAAACTGACAGCCATTGGCGTGTAATACCAGAGGATGTACTGGTTAATTTCTGCTGCTTTAAACAAATCATCTAGCATGGCTTGCTGAGCAGTTTGTGCTGTTTCTTCGCTGATTCCTTCGCTCAGGTGCGGTACTATTACCCAGACTCCGCTTTCGTGGATGCTGACATCAAGCCACCAATCTGTAGTCGCGCTAAAAACTGGTTCTTCTACAAAGAATACGCGACGACTTTTGGCACAGCGACCCAAGAGATGTTGCGGACGCTGATAGACAAAATTCCACCGCAAATGAGACAGGCAAACTAAATCCGGTGCATCTAAAGAATCAGCTTTTAATAAGTTAGCGCGCAAGGCCGGCGAGGGAGCGAATTGAGAGGGCGATTTTGCAGGATCTATAGAGGTAAATCGGATCTCCCATGCTCGACCTTTATTGCTGCTATAATTATTGTTTACTGAGTTTTCGGGGGGCGACATAATTAGCCTCTAGAATTTGTCAATGAAAATTGTCAATAGGATGTGTTTCTCAAGAGTTTCTTACTAAAAGTCGCAAGAAGCATCAATTTGAGAAGTTTTATTGACGAGCAAGCGCCGCATTCATTGAACCAAACAAAGAAACTGTTTAGCTGCGGAAAAACACGCTTATCTGCTTTTTTCAGAATTGAAACTGGGAGATAAGTTAATATTGTTAGACTTGCTATTGTTGTTAACTGTAACCCAGTTTTTCTGCCATAACTTCTATCTGAAGGATGACTTCTATCTCAGAATGCGCTTAGCTTAAACGCTGGGTTGAAAAGCGGTTAAAATGCCGATCGACCTTGTAAAATGACTCTTAACTGGCAGGTACGGGGTGAAAAAAGAACGAGTTTTATTGCTTTATTTGGAGAGGATAGAAAATTTGCCATCAAGTTTATGTTGCTTTTTGATTTAACAAACCTAGCCTTTTTTAAAGTCATCCGATCGCTCTCTGGAAAAATTTGTATCTTAATATACAAAGCTGTACCAGAGATTTCTGACTTCCGATAGATTAACAATTGACAGTTTATGCAGTGGGGTGAAAATCACCGAAGATCACCTGTCTCAACAATAACAAAGAAACCAGGGAACGGCAAGGATAAACCTAAGATTTTGCACGAGTCTGTGGCAAGAAACGAAGGTGAGCGCATTTGGGCTGCGGGCCTGAGTTTAACGTCGCGCCCACAGCACAAATATCAATCATCCCTCTAAGGGCGGGTTTGCCGATATGTGCGATCATCGAACGCAAAATATTCACGTAAACCCGCGACTAGAAAATAGCAGCAACTTTACAGTCGGCTGCTGTCAATTTTGGCGATTCCTCCTCCAAAGGCAAAATCTTGCACCGTCGAACTCTTTAAGAAATCGTGAGGGAAACCCAATTCAATTGCGCTT
>JAICRN010000634.1 GCA_025937335.1 Microcoleus sp. TY_ISSM_2_bin.22 | reverse complement strand
TGTCAAAAACGAATATTTTTTAATGTACTCCCTCAACTGCTTCTGTCCAAAATCACCCAACCCGCTAAACACGTCCTCTAAATTTTCGACAATCAACAACAGCACCCGCTTGCCAACAAAGTCTCTCAGCAATTCTGCGGCCTTAAATTCAGCTTGCTCCGGCGACAAATCATAAAGCTTTTCAACCTCATCATGTAACTGAGCTTCATATTCTGCCTTATATTCTTTAGCAATTGCCCGGAATATTCCCCGCAATAAATCCAAAAAAGACGCAATCCCCCATTCCTCTTCTTGCAGCCACGCAATTAGCAATTTATCCCGCAAATCTTCCATCTTAGCTACGCGATGATAAATCAGGGAAACTAAGTGCGTTTTGCCAATACCCCGCGGTCCTATTAGTAGTTGAAAATGCTTGTTATCTGTTAGCGCGCTCACCCGAATTAGCTCTACTAAATGTTCTGCCAGTGCGTGACGCTGTACTAAGATAGCTTCCAGGGTTTCTGGTGACATCAAGCTCGGAGTAAATCGAGAGATAAATGTATTTTTCATAATATCTATTGAGTTTAACTGGTTCCCCGGCTGTGCCTGGGAACCGATATCTAGAGGCTCTGCCTCGTCGGTTGCGGAGGAAAACAGGAGGCAGAGCCTCCGGATCAGCGTCCCCAGGCCGAGCCGGGAAGGAGAAAATGCTTGTTAGACAAGGCTTTGAGACTTTATACGTCTAACTTACCATAAGTTGAAAAAATATACGTTATTTTTGTTGTATATTTGTCAAAGCAGTGTTAGACTGCCCTTAATAAGCAAACAAGCGCCCCTAGCTGTTACTAGAGACGCTTTCGATCGCTTGCTTTTTTCAGAGCGACTGGCTGCCACCAGAAACGCTCGTCGAGTTCCCATTTTTATGGTCTTTTTACAGACCAAGGAGTTTATATGTCTGATTTTAGCACCAAGCAAGTCATTCTGGTTTCTACGGTTCCAACTGATTCGGCAACACCGCCTGAAACTGGAGGTTTCATGCCTTTACTGATGTACGGAGGAGTTGCAGTGGCCGTGATTTTTGCGATGGCTTACTTTTCCCAAACTTTGCTCAACTCGATTACTCAGTTGACCAAAACCCTGAACAAAAAACACAAATAATCAGTGGTTCCCTGGTTCCCGGGCTCTGCCTGGGAATCGATATCCAGAGTCTCTGCCTCCCAAGTCTTAGACTTGCGGGAGGCAGAGCCTCCAAATCTACGTCCCCAGGCAGAGCCTAGGAACAAGAAAAAATCTGAAAAATATTCCTTAAGATTTGTTACAATACACAAAACTTCATACTTTCCCCAACACTGGATGACCTTTTTCAACGCCTCCGAACCCCTAATCCGCAGCAAACAGGAACATCTCGACGTACAAGACCGCGAAGGCCTGTTGCAACTCCGCTGGCAAATTGGAAATATTACTCTTTTCTCAGGATTTTATACCCGCATCGACCAAACTTTTCTGCTTTGGGGTTTAGTGACAGCGGGGATTTTTTTTACGGCTCAGTTTTTCCCTATGAGTTGGAGCTTTCAGGCGATTCTGTGGTCAACTTTGACTTTAGTTGGCACTGCGGGAATGGCTGTTTTGACTTTGTTTTGGGTAAGAGTCGAGCGAGTTAGCTGGATTCTTTACTCTTGGGCGATTTTGATGATAACTGGTTTGGTTCTGACCGATTGCAGTATTTTTGCCGGTTGGGGAGGTTTGTTGCTGCACCTTTGCGATTTGTGGTTGGGGTTGAGCGCGATCGGCTATTTTTGTACCGGACTCGGTTTGCGATCGCGCACTTTTCTCCTGATTGGACTAACTCATTTATTTAGCATCCCTCTATTAACTTTTGTTGCACCTTGGCAATATCTAACCACAGGAATAATTATGGCTGGCTGTTTGTTGTTATTGTCCGAATTGCAGTGGGATATGCGATCGCCGATCGACGATACTTTGCTAAGCGAAGAACAGAAAGAATTTAACCGAATTCAACAGCAACTGCGACTGAGTGGCGCGATGTTATGCAAATAAATCAAAAATGTAAAGAATTCTGTACAACAGCTAACAATTTCCACAAATCGCACACAATAGAAATATACAGCATAAATAAAAAACAAACTTTAACCAGAACAGGTGTTTTGCTGTTTGACCTGTGAATCGCCAACCTCAGGAGAACGGTGTTCGGGAGGCGACTGGGGAACAATGCTGTACTTCTTACGAAGATAAAAGTTAATTCCGGTTGACCGTACTTGTTGAAATCAAAAAGTGGTGCAGGGTTTTTACCGTTTCCCCTGCTTCGCAGTCTCCGAGGAGAGGCTAAACCCTCTAGCAGAACAGCCTGAGGAGATTGGCACAGGATTTGACAGTTGGTCAAACGGATTTTCGAGTCAGCGTGTTTAATAAAATTTAGAAAATGCTTGCTTAGCAGTCTTGCAGGACTTACTATTAAACAAGTCCTGCTTTATGGTGGGAAATTTTAATTATGTTTTACTCTGGCGTGAGTTTTCGCAAAATCTCTCTTACTTCCATTAAAATCTGTCCCAACATATTTTTGCCGCTGCCATCTTTCCCGCAACCCCAATAGTAATCACTAGGGGAATTTTCGACTATTTCCTCATCGCCAGTAGCGAGTAAAATTTCTCTAATTTCGGCATGAGTTTCAAATTTGCGGAGTACGGCTTTTCTCATGATATCATCTTTTACTTCTTCCCAATCTTTGCGCAGGGGACGAGAGCGATCTCGTCCCATTTTTGCTGCATCTTTCGGCGTTTTTGCTTGGCGAATTTGGTCGCCGTCAGCCGTTGCGGGAAACTTTTGTGCTTGAAAATAATGCTCAGCAGTTGGCCAATATTCTCCGTCTAACTCGAATCCATGACTGGAAAAATTAGAAAAACAGCCGTAATCGCTGCCACTGGTGTAGAAGTAAATAGCCATAATGTCTTCAATTTCTACCGCTTGAATAACCTTGGTCGATCGTCAGCCTTACCTCTCTTGATTCTCCACTATCTTCAACCGCAAATCAATATTTTCAAGATAGGAACCGATGTAAGACAGCAGGGCGTAGATGAATACAATCACCCCTACCATTTCCAAAATTTCCTCAACAGAAGCCATCAAACCGTACATCAAGTTTCGCTGACCTACCGCATCTGCATAATAGCCACCAATCATTTCCATGCCCAGTGCTCCACCGACATATATAGTGCCTGCCAGTAGAAAAAAGTCCCTTGTTTTCCGGGGTAGGTGCAGGAGAAACTTCACATAAGCCAGCCCAGTAACCACAACAAAAATCGCCCCCGGAATTACCCAAATGAAGTAAAAAAGTCCCCCTAAATCCAGTCCTTTTCGCAAGTCGTTAATAATAAATATTTCGTGCAAACTCAAGATTTCATCTAAAGAAAAAAATACAAAGATGAACCCCAGGGCTTTCCA
>JAICRN010000284.1 GCA_025937335.1 Microcoleus sp. TY_ISSM_2_bin.22 | reverse complement strand
TTCTCTAGTCAACTTAATAGTTAGTACAGATAAACCCGACTCGTTACTCGACAAAAAATCTATAATCTCCTCGGCATCTTTATCTGCCAAAACATCTTTTAAATTGCCAGATTTATCTATTAATACTTCTACTCGATGATTTGTATTATTCTCATATTTTCCTAAAATTACTATAATTTTCTCTTTGTCAAGTACATAAAATAAATTATCCCAAGCTCTATTAGGCATGGCTTCCATAACTTTTGACGGCTCCCTTCTCAGCGCTTTCAGCGTTACTAAACTTTTAGCTTGCGGAGAGTCATTGAGCAGCAAGGCTTCTAACAAGGCTGTCTTGCCTGCATTATTTTTACCGCCGATTAAATTGACTCTTTCAAACCCAGAAATTTTGATTTGCTCAAAGCACCTAAAATTTTGGATTTCTATTTCTTTAAGCATGACCAATCCCTTGTGGATATCTAAATCCTGTATTACTGCAGATTTATTCTCAAACAAATGGAATCCCGTAGGGACACGGCATTGCCGTGTCCTAATCCACGATCGCGCGCCGGACACGGCATTGCCGTGTCCCTACCCAGAATATCGCTAACCCGGTGCACCCGATCGCACGCCCTGTTCTCCTACCTCGGGATCTTTCGTTTCCTTCGGCGTTTCCGACTGAACCGCGCCACCGTGCGGCCACTTCCAGTCGCGGATTTCCGGCATATCATCGCCGTGTTCGGTAATGTATTGCCTGTGTTCGATCAGCTTGTCGCGGATAGCTTGTTTCCCATAAGCAGCAGCATAACCGAGTTTCGGAACGCGATCGAGTACATCGCCAACCAAGTGGAAGCGATCGAGATCGTTAATTACCACCATATCAAACGGCGTAGTAGTCGTGCCCTCCTCTTTATAACCGCGAACGTGAATATTCGGGTGATTCGTCCGGCGGTAAGTCAACCGGTGAATCAGCCAAGGATAGCCGTGAAAAGCAAAAATCACTGGCTTATCTTTCGTGAACAAAGCATCAAAATCCTTGTCAGACAAACCGTGGGGATGTTCTGTCGAAGGCTGAAGCGTCATCAAATCGACCACATTCACCACCCGCACTTTTAATTCGGGATAATCTCGGCGGAGAATGTCAACAGCAGCCAGAGTTTCCAGCGTCGGAATATCACCCGCGCAAGCCATCACCACATCCGGTTCGTAACCTTTATCGTTGCTAGCCCACTCCCAAATACCGATACCCGCAGTACAGTGTTTAACCGCAGCATCCATATCCAAATACTGCAATGCCGGCTGCTTCCCTGCAATAATCACGTTGACATAGTGGCGGCTGCGGAGACAGTGATCCGTTACAGACAGCAAAGTGTTCGCATCCGGCGGCAAATAAATCCGCACAACTTCGGCTTTCTTGTTAATTACGTGGTCGATAAAACCCGGATCTTGGTGAGAAAAACCGTTGTGATCTTGCCGCCAAACGTGAGAAGTTAATAAGTAATTCAGAGAGGCGATCGGTCTGCGCCAAGGAATGTGGCGAGTAGTTTTCAACCACTTAGCGTGTTGGTTGAACATCGAATCGATGATGTGAATAAACGCTTCGTAGCAGGAGAAAAAGCCGTGGCGTCCCGTCAGCAAATAGCCTTCCAGCCATCCCTGACACATATGTTCGCTGAGCACTTCCATCACCCGGCCGTCGGGGGAGATGCGATCGTCCTCCGGCAAAATACTACCAGTCCACACCCTGTTTGTGACATCTAACACCGGATCGAGGCGGTTTGATGCAGTTTCGTCAGGCCCGACAATGCGGAAATTCTGGTTCTCCTGATTGAGTTTCATCACATCCCGCAGGAAACGACCAGTGACGCGGGTGGCTTCGGCCATCACAGTGGCTGGTTTTGGCACGTCTACGGCGTAGTCCTCAAATTTTGGCATTTTCAAGTCTTTTAGCAAGATGCCGCCGTTAGCGTGCGGATTTGCCCCCATCCGCCGATCGCCCTCGGGTGCGAGTTCCGCCAATTCTGCAATTAGTTTGCCCTTGTCGTCGAAGAGTTCTTCGGGCTTGTAGCTTTTCATCCAATCCTCCAGGAGTTGGACGTGTCCCGGCTGAGAAGCCATTTCAGCTAATGGGACTTGGTGCGATCGCCAATAATCCTCAGTTTTCTTACCGTCAACTTCCTTCGGCCCCGTCCAGCCTTTGGGAGTCTTCATCACAATCATCGGCCACTGGGGACGGCCGGAATATCCCTCTGTCCGGGCTTTTTCCTGAATCGCCTTAATTTCGCCAATGACTGTATCCATAGTTGCAGCCATCAACTGGTGCATGGTTTCCGGGTCTGAACCTTCCACCCAATAAGGTTTGTAGCCGTAACCGACCATCAAACTTTCCAATTCCTCCTGCGGAATGCGGGCCAACAGGGTCGGATTGGCAATTTTGTAGCCGTTCAAGTGCAAAATCGGCAACACGGCCCCGTCCCGAACCGGGTTGAGAAACTTGTTAGAATGCCAGCTAGCAGCCAATGGGCCCGTTTCCGCTTCCCCGTCGCCGACAACGGCCGCCACGATTAAATCGGGGTTATCGAAGGCCGCCCCGTAAGCGTGGACGAGGGCGTAGCCGAGTTCCCCGCCTTCGTGAATCGATCCCGGAGTTTCCGGGGCGACGTGGCTGGGGATACCGCCGGGAAAGGAAAACTGTTTGAACAGCCGTCTCATCCCGTCTTCATCTTGGGAAATATGCGCGTAATATTCGCTGTAAGTTCCTTCTAAGTAAGTGTTTGCCACCAAGCCCGGCCCGCCGTGTCCCGGGCCTGCGATGTAGATAGCGTTGATGTCTTGGGCTTTGATGATGCGGTTGAGGTGAACGTAGATGAAGTTGAGACCTGGAGTGGTGCCCCAATGTCCGAGGAGTCTGGGTTTGACGTGTTCGATTTTGAGGGGTTCTTTGAGTAGCGGGTTGTCGAGGAGATAGATTTGTCCGACGGATAGGTAGTTTGCCGCCCGCCAGTAGGCGTTCATTTTTTGTAGTTCTGAGTCGGAAAGCGGCTTTAATTGCGGGATCTCGGTTGTTCCTAGTATCATAAGCGATTCGCTCCTAAGTTTTGGTTATTTGTTTGGTAAACTTTTTCGGGAAATGCGATCGACCTTGTAACCGATCCGCGATATTATGTTGTTACTTGTGACACTGTTTATTTTTACTCCATGTTTTCCAAGTAAACTATTGAATTGTAGCTCGCTTTTGTCTAAATCAAAGTTTAAATTAACGTGAAATTTTTGGTCGGTCGCACCATTATAACGTCATAAAATCTGAAGGCTGTGGGGGTGAAAGCCAGCGGTAATCAAAAAGATACTTCTCACGGTAGAGGTGAGAATGATTTATAAGTGAAATTTGTGTTTTTGAATGCTTGCAGATGACCTCCTGACTCTTTGATTGCGAGAGTTTTGTATATTCGCTTCAGCTTTAGAACTGAGAATCATCCGTGAGTTGTAGTGAGAAAACATCTCAAAGTATGTATGAAGGAGTAGGAAAAATCATTGCCTTATACACACTGCACCATCTTTTGAGGAACTACCTAGCATTAGTCGGCCCTGTCTAGAGATTGAAACTTGGCTCCGTATGGCAAAGCTGCCCTACAAAAAGGTTATTGTCACAGCACAAAGTTTTGAGCTTGCTCCCAAGGATAAAATTCCTTTCATCGAGTATCAGGAAAAACCGATCGGTGATGTCTTTCTAATCATTGAGATGTTGAAGCAAACAGAAGGTATCGATCTCGATGCTAATTTGACTTCTGCTGAGCGATCGATCTCTCTAGCATTCCGCCGCACATCGAAGAAAACACTTACTGGGGATCGACCCAAATTTGCTTCGACATAGAAGAAAACTGGCAGCGCTATCGAGTCTTGGTAGCGCGGGCGCTCTTCCCTGATGCCCCTCTAGAGGTATCAGAACCGATTGCTGAATAGTTTCGTAAAACCACGATCTCTCAGATACACTCTCATGGAATCGGTCGTCACACTCAGGAAGAAATCAGTCAGATTATCTGTGCAGATTTTCAAGCCCTCTCAGACTTTCTGGCAGACAAACCGTTTTTTATGGGAGACCAACCCACCACCTTAGATGCGACTGCCTATGGCTACATTGGTAATTTTATTCAGCCGCGCTTTGAAAGCCCGATCGTTGACGATCTTCTTGGGCGATCGCATCTTTGCCAGCACTACGAGCGCATAAATCAGGAGTTTTTCAGCAAGCAGTTGTTAAACTAATCTATTCCCCTTCATTCTTGACTTTGATTCATTAATTACAGACAGCAGAAAAGGAAAAAGTTATGACTGAATACGATTATGTTGCGATCGGGGCCGGCTCTGCAGGTTGTGTGGTTGCCAATCGCCTCACCGAAGATGGTGAAACAACAGTATTATTGCTCGAAGCGGGCGAGCCCGCGACTAAGCCGGAGATCCAAAATCCTGTGGATTGGATCAAGCTACTCGGCAGCGAAGTAGACTGGGCATATTTCACAGAAGAAGAACCCCATCTCAACGGGCGGAAAGTCTTTTGTTCGCGGGGAAAAGGCTTGGGTGGCAGCAGTTCGATCAATGCCATGATTTACATTCGAGGCAACCGTCACGATTTCGATCGCTGGGAAGCATTGGGCAATCCAGGCTGGAGTTATCAAGACGTTTTGCCCTACTTCAAGAAATCGGAAAATCAGCAGCGAGGCGCGTCCGAATTTCACGGTGTTGATGGATTGCTCAACGTGAGCGACCCAATCGATCTGGCTGTAACCTCACAGCGATTTGTAGAAGCTGCTGTCTCCTTAGGATACGATCGCAATTCCGATTTCAATGGCGCACAACAAGAAGGTGCGGGACTGTATCAGTTGACGGTTAAAAATGGGAAGCGGCACAGCGTAGCGGCTGCATTTCTGGTGCCAATTCTCGATCGCCCCAATCTAACAACTCAAACCGGCGCATTAGTGACGCGGTTATTGTTTGAGGGAACCCGCGCAATTGGAGTGGAGTATCTGCACAATGGTGCTATCCACCAAGTTCGGGTAAATCGGGAAGTAATTCTCTCTGCTGGTGCGTTCGATTCGCCTAAACTGCTGATGTTGTCTGGAATTGGCAATGCAGAAGAATTGCGATCGCTAAATATTCCCGTAGTTGTTGATTTACCAGGAGTCGGTCAGAACCTCCAAGATCACCTGACTGTCTCAGTGGCACACCAGTCAACTCAGGATCTGCAACCTGCACTAACCAGCAATATCGCAGAAGCTGGATTATTCTTACATACAGAAGGACGTTTAGATACGGCACCAGATTTGCAGTTTTTTTCTGGCCCTATTTTGTGGGTGCCTCCTGCCTATGCCCGCGAAGGTCCGGGATTCGGTATTACAGCCTGTGTGACTAATCCTCAGAGTCGCGGCAGTCTCAAATTGCGTTCTGCTTCCCCTCTAGACCCACCCTTGATTCGGATGAACTATCTCCACAGTGAATCCGATGTGCAAAAACTGGTTGCCGGGATTAAAATTAGCCGCCAGTTGTTCCACTCAACTGCCTTTGATGAGTTCCGAGGCGAGGAAGTTGCTCCCGGTGCCGATGTCTCTAGCGATCGAGCACTTGAAGCTTACATTCGAGAAGCGTGCGACACTGTATGGCATCCTGTCGGAACGTGCAAGATGGGAACTGACCCCATGGCAGTAGTAGACCCCGAACTGTGTGTACATGGTGTTCAGGGGTTGCGGGTTGTTGATGCCTCAATTATGCCAACCCTGACGACGGGAAACACGAATGCACCCACCATCATGATTGGTGAAAAGGCAGCCGATTTGATTAAAGGCGCAGGGCGTATTCCGGATCGAAAATTGGAATTAACAAAGGTTTCATGATGTGAAACCGAATGTTGGAAAGCTCGCGATGGCAGCTTTCCAATTCTCACTTTTAGAGCTTCAAGTGGAGTTATTTAATGATTCATCATCTTTCTATTTCTGCCCAAAACCCCCAGCACGTTGCACAGGTTCTAGCTGAAATTTTGGATGGGCAACCGACACCCCATCCTTTTAGCTCAGATGGCTATATTGTTTTTCCATTTGATGAATACGGTACAGAAATTGAAGTTTATCCCTTGGGAACTGAGATAATACCGGGCGATAGTGAGGAACTGCGTGCATACATTCAAAATACGGCTGCTTCTAAATTCACAGCAACTCATGCCATGCTATCTGTCCCTGCCAGCATCGAACAAATTGAGCAAATTGCCGCCCGTGAAGATTGATTTGTGCAACGCGCTAGCTTTGGCTTTGATTTCATGATGCTTTGGGTGGAAAACAGATTGTTGCTAGAATTCCTAACCCCAGAGATGACCAAGAATTTCAAAGGTGGTACCCGCCACGTGATTTATCCGTGGAATCAATCCAAAATCTCAAATCTAAAATCCTCAAGAAAGAGCATTTATCTCGCGCAAGTCAATCTAAAATCTAAAATCTAAAATCTAAAATCTAAAATCTAAAATCGATTGACTGCTCAATACTTGGCATTTACCCAACGAGAAAATTTGAGAAAATATTTTGTTTTCCCGGATAGCCATGATTCACCTAAAGGTTGATAGATTTTACATCGTAAATAACCATGGCAAACATCATTTTCAGACGAGCATTAGTTGGTGATTATCCTGAGATAATCGCTCTGCACAGACAGAATCTCTTTTCCAACTTGTCTGAACAGGAGCGACAGAATGGCTTTCTATCAATTGACTTTAAGGATAATTCTCAGCTTGCCGCAATCAACGAAGATGTGGCGGTTATTGTGGCTGTGCAGGAAAACACAGTAGTTGGGTATGTTTGTGCAACCAGTCAAGAATACTCTCAGCAGATTCCCTTGCTCAAATATATGATGAGCTTGTATCCTGAAACGATGTTTCAGCGACAGCCTTTGAGCAATTATCGTTCCTTTTCCTATGGCCCGGTGTGTGTTGCTGATGCTTACCGAGGGACTGGTATCTTACAAGGTTTGTTTCAAGCACTTCTAGCTCAAATTCCCACAAGTTACAATGCTGGGGTTTGTTTTTTGGCAAAAGACAATCCGCGAAGTCTTCGGGCGCATACTCAAAAACTCGGTATGGAGATCCTCAGAGACTTTGAATTTAAGGGAAAATCCTACTTCTTACTTGGATTTCCAGTGCCACCTTTACCGCATTCTTAATCTATTTTTTTGAAAGCCCATATGTTTGAGCACAGCCGCGAGTGGTGTTTCCCATCAAGCACCCTTAAAAATTCGCGATCGCTTAGCTATTCAAATTTACCTTGATATATATAGCAATCCTAAATGATTCTACTCGTTACCAGGAAGAGCCTGGTAACGCAGATCCGGAGGCTCTGCCTC
>JAICRN010000443.1 GCA_025937335.1 Microcoleus sp. TY_ISSM_2_bin.22 | reverse complement strand
CTTACTGATTCCATAATTTTCCATGTCTTCCCACCCATCCGCTCCGGCTATAACCGCTAAAAGGGCAATGACGAGAATATCTTTGAGTAAATGTTGTTTGGTTCGCTCCACTCTTGGGTCTGGTACATCATCAAAATAATTTGAAAAGCCAGTTTGTAAATCTTCGATAGAGATGGGCTTTGGCTTGTTGAGTTCTTCGGATTTTTCCGCTGGGTTGGAGGGAGCGAATCCTTTACTCATAACCATAAACTTTTCCTTACCTTGATGACTTAGCTTTTGAGGCATTATAGAACCGTTACTGACGAGCGGGCTACCCTGTATATTTTGTTGGTTTTGTCAAGTACAATTTATACCAAATTAGATGAGCTTACCCTGAACGGGAAAGTTTTTTAACGTTCAATGCAAAGGTACAGAAGAGTCTGAATTCAAAGGCGATTCAATTCGAGTTCCTATTGCAGTAACGACTATTAATTATTGGTTAATCCAGCCCAATCCAACATTTTTAGTTGTAGTCGATCGTCAAAATTACAATTTCTATTGGTCTTTTCCAAAGGATTTTCTTAGCTCGCTTAATAAAAACTGGCAAGAACAACAAACGGTTAGGATTCCAGTTCCTCTTCAAAATCGTTTTGAGCAAGATGTAGATGCACTGCCTGCTCAATTGGTATCAATAGTTAATATGCAAGCTTCAGCTACTCCTCGGCAGGGCGATTATCTTGGAACATTGACGCTGGAATTTGACAGGTCATCCTCGCCAGAGAGAATGACTATCAAAGGATTAATGCATTACTACTTAGAAGGTAGTCGAATCGCTAATGCCAAGTGTGGATATGGAAGCCCTGGTTCTACAGTTACAGTCTATGCACAAACATTGGGTGGTGAAGGATATAGTAAGGAAGTTAAAGCTATAGCTTGGGGTGAGTTAAAAGGAGGAGAAGCTATCCTACTGCAAATGCCAGTTGAAAGAAATTATATTCTTAGTCATGAAACCTTTGAAAAAATATGTTATTTACTAAGCCTTGACTTTACTAATTGCGAGCTACACAAAAATCTCATGTCACGCAGAGGTTATCCTGGGGGAAACATTTCAGTAATAGTAGACGGAAGACATATTTCAGCAATAGCTTGGTATGAAATACCACCAGCAGGTAAATTAAATCTTTTCAAGGTGGATGGGCAGTGGTATGCCATTAGCCTTGTGGCTAGTAAAACAGTTTCTACGGAAACAAGGGAAAGGAGGACGGGTAGTTATCTGAATCCAGATCCGAGAAGAGATATACTTTGGCACTATTTTGATTTGTCTGGACGTAAATACTCTTTACCCTTGAAGTTTCAAAACACGCTTTAAGTTTGACTAGCTGGTGAAGGAGATTTCGGTTTCGTTTTCACTACCATATGCCTAACTTTCTAAGATGATATTGCAAGGACGATCGCCCTTAACCGAAAAAAATCAGATCCCCGACTTCTAAATTCATCCGTGTATCCGTTTCAGCATCCGTGTCGTGCCTTCCCTCATTTCAGTTCAACATTTACCGTCGAGCATAATATAGTTGCTGAAAAAAGTTCGATCGCCCTTCGCGCAAAAGAGCGAAAAAAAAACAACAGCACGACACGTATAGCACGGATGATATTGCAAGGACGATCGTAATACGCGGTAAAATATCAGCAAAGACTTCCGACATGGAGTTAATATGGAAATCCGAGTTGAACCTTACGACCCTCATCAACTTGATGCAGTCATTCGTCTTTCGCTGCGAGCATGGGCTCCGGTCTTTGATTCGATTGAGAACGTGTTGAACGCTGATGTGTACCGGGCATTCTATCCCGATCATTGGCGCGTGAGCCAACAAAAGGCTGTCGAGGATGTCTGCGCTGCGGAGGACACAAATGTATGGGTTGCGATCGACGCTGGTTCAACCGTCGGCTTTGTAGCCGTAAAACTACACTCGGAGAACAGTATGGGTGAAATCTACATGGTTGCTGTCGATCCAGACTTTCAAGGTCAAGGGATTGGCACCGCTCTGATAGAATTTGCTCTGAATTGGATGAAAGATGCTGGAATGTCTGTTGCTATGGTTGAGACCGGAGGCGATCCCGGTCATGAAAGAGCACGTCGTACCTACGAAAAGGTGGGCTTCGAGGTGTTACCAGTCGCCAGATACTTCAAGAAGCTTTAGATCCGCAGGGATGGAAGACGAGCAAGAAACTTCGTAATTCCGTGTCAACATCCGGGTTCTTCGCTTATTTCAGTTCAACATTTACCGTAGCAGACATCCCCGGTGCAATTCGCGATTCGTAGCCTTTAATGCTTTCGGCATCAAACACAACTTTTACCGGAATTCGCTGCACTACTTTGGTGAAATTGCCCGTAGCATTATCGGGAGGCAATAAGGAGAATTGAGCGCCAGAAGCAGGGGAGAAACTATCGAGATGACCCTCAAATTTGCGGCCACCAAAAGCATCTAATTTGATTTCTACTTTTTGGCCTGGTTTCATATTTGCCAGTTGCGTTTCTTTGAAGTTGGCAATTACCCACAAATCGTTACTTACTATAGCCATTAACGGAGTTCCCGGCTGCACCCGCTGCCCGACTTCAACGGATTTGCGGCCGATTTGTCCGGCGGCGGGAGCAGTAATGTTCGTGTAGGAAAGTTGCAGTTGAGCGTCTTTAACCGCGGCTTCCGATTGCCCGATCGCAGCTTTAGCAGCATCATACTGCGATCGACTGACTTTGGTTTGTTCGCCCGTAGCTTGCGCCTGTTGCAATCCGCCCTTTGATGCAGCAAGTTTGGCTTCGGCGGTGCTGATACCTTCTTGCGCTAGGGCGACTTTAGCTTGAGCGCTAGCGACACCGACTTGGGCGCGCGCTACTTGGGATTGAGCTTGTTTTACCCCTTCTCGAGCTTGGGCTACTGCTGCTTGGGCTGCGGTTACGCCTTCCTTGGCTTGGGCTAAGCGCGCTCTGGCTTGGGCAATTCCTTGTTGGGCTGCGGTGGTTTGGCCTTGGGCTACTTCGTAGGCTGCTTTGGCGGAGTCTAGTTGCTGGCGGGCGATCGCACCTTCAGACTGCAAGCTTTCGTACCGTTTATAATCAGCTTGCGTCTTGACTAGGTTGGCTTGCGCTTGTACTAGCTGAGCTTGCGCTGCGGCAATGCCGGCCTCGGCTTCCGTCACTTTGGCTTGGGCTTGGGGAATGCCGGCTTCGGCTTGGGCGACTTTGGCTTGGGCGGCGGGTACGCCGGCTTCGGCTTCAGCAACGGTAGCTTCTGCTGCGGGTACGCCTTGCTGGGCTTCCCTGAGTGCTGCTTGGGCGGTGGAAATCGCAGCGTTTGCACCGCTGATATCTCCTTGGGCTTGGGCTGTTTTGCCTTGGCTGGTTTGAGAGGCTAGAGAAATATTGGCTTCGGCTGCTTCGGCTTGGCGGCGGGCGTTTTCTAAGGCTGCTTGGGCTTGTTGGACTTTAACTTGGTAGTCGCGAGGGTCGAGTTCGATCAGCAGTTGTCCGGGTTTTACTTGTTGGTTGTCTTGTACCAAGACTTCGCTGACAGTACCGTTGACGCGGCTGCTGATTTGGTGGATGTGTCCGGCTACTGTGGCGTTTTCGGTTTCTTGGTGGATGGAGGCGTATTGCCAGTAGCGGTAGCCGAAGCTGCCTGCTGCGATCGCCCCTAGGCCCAGCGCTGCTAAGATCAACGCTTTCGGGGCTTTTTTCTTCGGCGTTTCCACAGGCGGCAGCGGTGCTTGCAGTTCTGTTTCTGCGCCTGTTTTGACCTCGGCGGGGGCGCTGATTTCTGTTTCTGGGGCGGGAATTACTGGTAGGCTTTTAGCTTGGGTGTCGTCGATCGGCTTTTCTAATACGGCGACTGATTTGCCGTTATCGTTGAATTCTGCTGGGTTGGTTTCGTTTGGGCTTTTCATGAATTTGACTCCTGATACTTTAGTAAGATGTCGTTTGTTTAGTGTGCGTAGTTTTTATTTATTAAGACGGCTTTTTTTAAGAGTGCGTAGTATTTTACGATTGTTTGTAATTTAGTGGAGGTAGATGCTGCTGCACTTCACTCAAAAGATTGATTTGTCGGTTTAGGAGAGATTGACGATCGCGATATCGATCAGTTGGGAAAAAAGTTCTCGATCGGCCTCTGAAATGCCCTCGACAGCTCGATCTCGGATTTCAGCTACTAGCGGGGGCAATATCTCTTGCAGTTCCCTGCCGGAGTCTGTCAGCCATATACGCCATATACGGCGATCGCGGGTGTCTCTCTCCCGGCGGACTAGATCTCTTTCTTCCATGCGATCGATCACCCCTGTCAGTGTCCCGCCTACCTGTTGCAGTTTGTCGCCAATGCTGGAAGTCGGCAAACCGTCTTCTTGCCACAAGCAGCACAGTACCAGCCAGTGAAAAGGTGTCAGCCCAAAGGGTTCGAGTCTTTCTTGTAGCCTGCGACTGCCTAGCTGTGCCAGAAGTTTGAGACGGTAGCCCAGGCTGTGGGGGGCGAGAACGTCGTGCCACTGACCTAGATTTGTGCGATCGACAGTGGATGTAATAACCATAAATTTATTAGTTAGTGTTCGTATTATTAGAGTATGATGTTTTTTGGGTTTTGTCAAGGGGGCGCAAGCAGATTTATTGAGGCCGACAGCTATGCTAAAACCGGGAATCCCCCTGGGACTTAAGGCCCAGGCTAAAAGCTGAATTCGGTTGAAACTGACTAAAAAATTCAAGCTTAACTGATGGGATGCTCGATCGTTTGCTTTTTAGTCCACTTAAACTGGACTTTAGCTGTAAGCCAGGGACTTAAGTCCCTGGCGGACTCGCGCGTACACTTGCAGACTGTGGCGCTGCGGAAGATGTGTAGCTTTCCATAGGATTATCGATCGCACGATCGACCATCACCCTGCAAGCCGGATGTCCGCCCTGCGAGGTGTGTTTACAATTCTTAATTTTTCTTAAACTAGAAAGGGTAAATCTACTTTCCCATCAGAATTTATGTTGCTTCCAGCCGACAAACGCACCAAGTTAGATGACTCCGACGACAATTTGTTCTACTCCTATCCCCGGTTTGTGACTCGCGTAGACGATGGAT
>JAICRN010000111.1 GCA_025937335.1 Microcoleus sp. TY_ISSM_2_bin.22 | reverse complement strand
TGTTGAATGTTGCCAGCAGTCATTAGTCAGCAATCATTAGTCCTTAGACCAATCAATCTAAAATCTAAAATCTAAAATCTAAAATCGCATGACAAGACCTCTAACACCCGCCAATAAAACTTTAGAAAGGTCAGCTTGGACTTGGCAAGACGGCTTGCTGATTCTAGCAATCTTCTCTCTAATTTTGGTCATTGTCCAAACAGCTTCTCAATTCAGCAGTGACTACAACCCGAATTTTAAAATTGAGACTACGCTAAGTGTCTTGCCAGCATATACAGCCCAGAGTCTTTTACGCATGGCAGCAGCCTATTTTTTATCCCTGCTGTTTACCCTAGTTTATGCTTATTCTGCTTACCGCTTTCCCCTCGCAGCGAAAATTTTAATTCCTTTGTTAGACATTTTGCAGTCGATTCCAGTTTTATCTTTTTTGCCGGGAGTTGTTTTAGCGCTAATAACTTTATTTCCAGGTCAAAGAATCGGCGTTGAACTCGCATCGATCATCTTAATATTTACTGGGATGACTTGGAATATGACCTTTAGTTTCTATCAGTCGCTTTCCGGCATTCCGCCAGAACTTAAGGAAGCTGCTCGAGTTTATCGGCTCAATGCTTGGCAGCAGTTCTGGACGTTAGAATTGCCCGCTGGTGCGATCGGACTGGTGTGGAACAGTGTCATGTCAGTAGCGGGCGGCTGGTTCTTTTTGATGGCGATCGAATCTTTTACCTTGGGTGACAAAAACTTTAATTTGCCCGGACTCGGTTCCTATTTGGGCAAGGCAGCCAATGAAGGTAATTTTGAGGCGATCGGCTGGGGTTTAGCAGTATTAATTAGTGTTATTATAGCCGTAGACTTTTTGCTCTGGCAGCCTTTGATTGCTTGGGTGGAAAAGTTTAAATATCAAGCCGGGGAAGTTACCAATGTACCGCAGTCAAACTTGTTGGATTTTTTGAGGCGATCCGCGACGCTGCGGGTATTGAAGTCGGGCATTTCGCCGATTGGAGACAGTTTCGAGATCGGTTTGGCAAGAACTTTTGCACCTGCTAATTTACCAACAAATCCCAGACAAAAAAGCCGCATCGGAAATTGGATAAATTGGATATTTGTCAGCGGGTTTGCCGTCATTGTGCTTTGGGGAACTTGGGAAGCGGTGCTGCTGCTGCGGTTGCTGAATTTGTCTGACTGGCAAAAAGTCATGACTGGTGCATTTTTCACGGCTTTGCGAGTCATTTGCGCGCTATTTTTATCGCTGTTGTGGACAGTGCCGGTCGGAGTGGCGATCGGTCGAAATCCGCGTTTAGCTCAAATTTTGCAGCCATTAGTACAAATAGCAGCTTCTGTACCGGCAACCGCTTTATTTCCCGTATTGCTACTAGCTTTAATTCACGCTGGAGGCGGCTTGCAAATTGGTTCTGTGGCGCTGATGATGTTGGGTACAATGTGGTATTTGCTCTTTAATGTTATTGCTGGCGCTCAAGCCATACCTTCGGAGTTATTTGAAGCAGCGCAAGTTTACAAACTATCCCTGATTCAGCGCTGGAAAAGTTTAATTTTACTGGGAATTTTCCCCTACTTGATCACAGGAATTATTACGGCAGTTGGCGGAGCTTGGAATGCCAGTATTGTCAGCGAATACGTGCAGTTTAAAGGTCAAATTGTTACTACAGAGGGTTTAGGAGAAACTATTTCTCAGGCGACGGCATCTGGGAATTTTCCCTTGCTTTTAGCGGCTACTTCTGTGATGTCGCTGTTGGTTGTATTGACTAACCGTTTGGTTTGGCGGCCGCTTTCCCGTTTGGCACAAGAAAAATATCAATTATTGGTTTAATTTGGGTAGTAAAATAGGAGTTAAATATAGCATTCAAAGCTGATAGAGAACCGCTGTAAATTATTGGATATGGCGACTTAATTAAAATAGGCGACACTTGTGTGCGGCAAAACGCCCGAAACTTAATTTTAGAGGGTGCAGGTTGAAGTTAGCCGATCGCACCACCAAAAACACCCCAACAGCCCAAAATACAAGCACTCAAATATATTGACAATATGTTTTTTTTGCGTATTATATTAAAAACCAGTAAAATATCTATTCGGATGCCGAACGAATGAACTCAACGCTAACCACGAAAAATCTCAAACTCGCAGCATTTACAGCCATATTTTCGATCTTATTTCCCGCAGCTTTACCTACAGTTGCCTCAGCCCAGACAGCACTGGAAGAAATTAGGCAAACCGGCATTCTCAAAGTTGGCATTAGAAAAGATGCCCCTCCCTTCGGCTACTTAGAAGGTGAAAAATGGCAAGGAGTTTGCATGGAAGGCTTAGAACTTTTCCGAGCTGACTTAGAAAAGAAATTAAATCGCTCCATCCGCTTAGAAAAACTAGAAACAGATCTCAACGAATCAGCGGAAAAAGGACGCTTCCGCAGCGTAACCAGCAAGCGCGCTCACCTAGAATGCGGGCCTAATACAATCCTAAAAAATCCCCCCAGCGGGATTGCATATTCACTGCCTTTTTTATACAGCGGCACTTATCTGTTAGTCAAGCCAGAAAACAAACTGAAAGTCAATCCTTCGGGATTCCTGCAAGACGTGACAATTGGCGTGCTGAGCGGTTCTGTTACCCAACAATTTATTGCAGGCCGATATCAACTAGCCAACCAGCGAATTTATGAAGGTATCGCGGGCCGACAGTCGGGTGTAAAAGATGCGGCCTCGGGAACAATCGATGCCTTCGCCAGCGACGGAATGCTGTTAGTCGGAGAAGCGTTGAGACAGGGTTTAACTCAAAGCCAATATTCTCTGATACCGGAGCAGCCTTTAACCTGCATTTCTTACGGCATGATCTTGCCAGCAAGTGACACTGAATGGCAAGAAACAGTCAATAATTTTATTCGCAATCAAAGTTCGACAAACCTGTTGGAAAAAGTGTTCGGGCGCAATTCTCCTTTCCTACCGATGAGTGTCGCCGATCAAGATAAATGTATTTGAACCCAAATGGGGCAACGTGCTCGGCGCGTACCAGAAGAATAGGGATAATATGCGGATATTGTCAGGGCAAGTCCGATCGCTGCAACCAGTGGCGTCAATAGGCTCTAAACTGGATTCAGGAAGGCGCGCAGCACAGGTTTAGGAGGGTCATCAGTGACAGAAAAAAATTATCAATCGTCTTCTCTACCCACCTACGCGCGAAAAGAACTGCGGGAATTAGTTCGATCGCAGTTAAGAGCCCTGTTGGAAGAAGGAGACTTTAAAGGAGCAAAAGCGATTTTGCACCCGGTACAGGAAGCAGACATAGCTGAAGCTATCGAAGGTCTGCCAGAAACCATGCAAGTAATAGCTTTCCGCTTGCTTTCTAAAGACGAAGCCATCGCAGTTTACGAATATCTTGACTCCAGCGTTCAGCAGTCCCTCTGCGAAAAATTCAAACGCCAAGAAGTCATTGATATTGTAGACAAAATGTCTCCGGACGATCGAGCTAAACTCTTTGACGAACTGCCGGCAATATTAGTCCGCCGCCTCTTAGGTCAATTGAGTCCAACGGAACGCGAAGCTACGGCTCAACTTTTGGGTTACGAAGCCAGTACCGCGGGCCGGATCATGACCCCGGAATATATTTCTCTGAAAGAAAGCTTTACCGTCGCCCAAGCTTTAGACCGAATTCGCTCTTTGGCTAAAACTACCGAAACAATTTATTCTCTTTACGTCACTGACGCCGCCCGCTGCTTGACCGGTATTTTATCCTTGCGGGATTTAGTCACTTCGCCCCTCGACAAAACTGTCGGCGAAATTATGACCCGCGACGTAGTTTCTGTTCAAACAGGAACGGATCAAGAAGAAGTAGCTAGGCTGATCCAGCGTTACGATTTTTTAGCTGTGCCCGTTGTAGACCGCGAACAGCGGCTGGTCGGGATCATTACAGTTGACGACGCGATCGACATTTTAGAACAAGAAGCAGCCAAAGATATTTATACCTTGGGCGGCGTCCAGTCCGGCGGCGACAATTATTTTCAGACCGATTTAATGACTGTTGCCCGGAAAAGGGTCGTGTGGCTATTTGTTCTGCTTTTAACGAATACTGTCACCGGCGCAATTATTAGATCTCAAGAAGATATTTTGCACCAAGTAGTCGCCCTAGCAGCCTTTATTCCCCTGCTGACGGGAACAGGAGGCAATGTCGGAGCTCAGTCCTCAACTGTTGTAATTCGCGGTTTGAACACTGACGAAATTACAGCAATGGGCCCGTTTCAAGTAATTGTTCGCGAGGGGATGGCGGGAGCGCTGCTAGGAGGTATATTGGGGACTGTAGCGACGGGCTGGGCTTACACTCTGCAAGGGAATTTAGCAGTGGCAACCGCGGTGGGGGTGAGTTTGTTGGCGATCGCAATTTTAGCTTCTATTGCCGGTTCAGCTCTGCCGTTCCTATTTCGTTCTTTGGGTTTAGACCCCGCTTTAATGTCTGCTCCTTTTATTACCACCGCAGTTGATGTCCTCGGGGTCTTGATTTATTTCACTTTAGCTCGACTAATTTTGCAGCTTTAATATATTTAATTACATGGCTGTCAATAAAAAACTTAATTTGTCGATCGCCAATGCTCAATTCTGGGCCTGCGTGCGATCGCACTTTATTTTTATCCACATACTTTTACCAGTTAAAAAAAATAATGCAACTATAGGCCCGTGCTCCAAACTCCGAGCTTCATCAGTCATTCCACATCTAACATCTAAAATCTAAAATCTAAAATCTAAAATGGTATTAGCCTATGTCATCATCCAATTCACCAACCAAAAGCCAAAATCCCAAGTCGAGCAATTTGTTAGAAACTGTTGAATTAGTTTTTCTTGCTGCCTCTGCTGTGGGATTGGCTGCTAGTTTGGTTTGGGGGCAGAGCGTTTACGCCCAAGTGCCAGTAGTGATTTCGTTGGTGTTAAATTTTGTAAATCGGCAGAAGTTGCACGGGCAAGTTAAAGCAAGTACGGCGGCAGCGTTCGATCGCGTCAATCAACAAGCAGCTACTACCGATCGCGCGATCGAGCAATTGCAACTTGCTGTAAATGCTTTAGACGAAGCTCTTTCCCAAACATCTCGCGAAAATCTCAATGTGGGGCCTGGAGAAAACTTACACTCTCTAATTTCAGCAATTGAGAACCTGCGTCAGCGACTAATAATTTTAGAAAAAACTATTAAAATGATTCAAAGCGAGATCGAACTCACCAGCCGCCAATTCAAACAGCGGCCGGAGTTGCAGCAAGTCGAAACTTTGACAACAATAATTCTGGACTTGCAGCAGTTTATCAACGAACTACCGCAGTGGGGCAGTTTGCAGCAGCGGCAGCTAACAGAACTTCAGCAAAAAGTAGACAGTGCTTTGGCTGAGCTATCAAAAGAAATTGCCGCTATTCCTAACCGGGTGCAGGAGGCTGTAGCTAGTCCCGGCGGGGAAATTAACCAACGGTTAGGTTCGGGTTTGAATGCCGATCAAAAGACTGCTTATCGACCTAAAACCCAGAATGAAAAAATTCGCCAGAAATATCCCAGAGCTTATGTCAAGTGGAGTCAGGATGAAGACGAAAATTTGAAGAAAGAATATGCTAGCGGCCAACAAATTGGCGAATTAGTTCAGATATTTCAGCGACAGCCTGGTGCCATTCGTTCGCGCTTACAAAAATTAGGATTAATCGAATAATGGTAATTAGTAATTTGTAATTTGTAACCACAGAAAACAGACAAGCGTAAACAGCCAATTGACAACTAACAAATAATATCAAATCTGTTAGTATCGGAATTATTCCTATCTCTCTCATCGACATTTGCGCAAATCAGCGTCAATCCATTGTCCGGGGCGGTTAATACATTCTCTTTTTTTTACCGCAGATACAGGCAGATAAACACAGATTAACGCAGATGAATTAGATCGATTCCGGTTGCACCATCCATCGGGAATTGTTGACTGTTGACTGGATTTGACTATTCCGATGCAACCGGAATTGGCATAACAAAGCGATCGCCCTTTTTTTTCAAAAGGGCGATCGTTTTGTTAATTTATTCAGTACCCACTGTCAACAGCCGGCTACTAATATCACATCTCAAGGCTTTTTAGCCTTGGTCTACCTCATTCTAGAAATCTTGCGGTAACAAAGAACTTAAACGCTCCAACAAAGGATCGGAATCCCGACGAGGAGTAACCTCAGCATCAGAAACTACACGATCGTCCGCCACAGACTCAGACTCCATCGGGTTAGGCTCTACTACTTTTGAAACTTGGGCAAAAGAAACTTGAGCAAACTTACTGTTAACACTCCCCTGCAACTGATCCAACTTGGCGCTGAGTTGACTCAGGTGATTTTCCAGTCCCTCCAAACGGTTTAATTCCTCAGCAGAAACATTGCGCTCGAACTCAGCAAATTTGACCGCAAGTTCAGCAATACGCTGTTCTAACCCCTGAAAGCTATCTGTAGAGCTAGCAGACTCAGATACAGACAAAAACTGCCACAAAGCTTGCTTGCAGAGATTGCTGAAAGTCTGATACTTCGTGAAAGCCAACTCTTTTTCAATAGCGGCCAGCAAAGTTTGATCCGCAGCATCTTCCGTAAACGCCACCGAGAAATTAGCCTTATTTTTTGCCCACAGTGCCATAGGGTTCAAGCCTTAATGCGTTACTTAATCGTGGCTAGCTGAGCCTCAGCATAAATAAACTGTCCCAAAGCATTAGCTTTCCGAGAAGGCTGAGCCAAGTGAGCCTTAAGATTGGCGTCTTTAAGCAAAGGTTGCAACACCTCCCAGAAAAACTCCCCGCCACCGCCAGTCAGAACTACATCCGTCACCCGTTCCGGCAGCCACTGCACCAAACGTTCGGAGAGTTCGTTAGCGAAAGCCTCGCGCAAATCCTTAATAATCGGATCTAAATTAGTCGGCTTAGTCGCTCCTCTGGGACGGTAGAAACGCTGGCCTTCCGGTTTGTTCACAGCTTCCAGTAAAGACAGAGATTGAGGGTCTGCTCCCGGAATCTTTGAGGCAACTTGTTCGTAGAACTTGTTCATTGCGAAGGAATCGCTCTTAGAAGCCGCCCGAGCGAACCGGAAACGATCGACCATTAACAAATCAGTAGTTTGGTGTCCGATATCGACAACAGCCACCGACAGTTCGGGCAACTCCGGGGTAAACTCCTTGTTGTCTTGAGCCTCGCACCAAATTAGGCTGCCGAATCCTTCGGGCATCACCCAAACGTGGCGGATGTCAATTTCCAAACGCTCGCCGCGGTACACCATAACGTGGGGAGAGCGCAGTTGGCTGATAATCTCTTCCTTTTCCTTCTCAAACTGATCCTGCGAATAAAATGGTAAACCCAGCACTACTGCCAATTCACCTTTCATCTGGAAATATCCAGCACAGGAAAAAACCTTAACCAAAGCATCCACTACTTTCGACTGGTCTGCGCCGCCGAGATTAGCGCCAAAGTCCGCAGCCAGTTGGCCTATAGCGTACCCTTTGCCCTGGTATTCCAGCCACATATCCAACAGAGGGTCTGTTGCTTTGGACTCAAAGCTGCCACCCCGCACCTTTTCCACGGGCATAGCAGCCACGTTGGCAGGGATGAAAACCACACTACTCGGGTTGCGACTCACGCAAGCTTTAGTTGCCGTCCGACCCAAATCAGCACTAATAATCGATTTGTGAGAAGCGACTTTAGTCTGCTGCGTCAGCATAGCCGAATTAGGAACAAGCTGTCTAGTTGTCATTGAAATGTGTTACCTCACTGAGCCTCACCATTATCATGCCTTATCCCTTGACACTGCCGCCTTTAAAGACAGTGGGTTTTGCGGCGATTCTTCTAACTTTACCTAGATCGGTATAGAAATCAGCACCAAATATTATATTCGGGACGATCGCCCTTAATGGATTTTAGATTTTAGATTTTAGATTTTAGATTTTAGATTTTAGAGGCGACAACAGGGGCCGCGGTCCGGGGGCTTGTACCCTGGATGGTTTCGGTTGAGGAGTATTCTCGATCGATCGCGGCAATACGGCCTGTTGCCTGAGAGTGCATTGTTAAGTTAAATTTAGTTAAGATTCTGAGTGTAAACTTTTGTCGCACTCCTCCGACACCGCGATCTTACCCGATCTGTCCCAAATTCAAGGCACCCGCATTTATGAAAATTTCTTGGCGAACTATACTACTTTGGACTTTACCCGCCTTAGTCATCGGCTTTTTCTTGTGGCAGGGGGCCTTTGCCCCATCCCCGGGAGAAATGACAAAGAACACCGCCAGCACTCGCCTGAGCTACGGTCGATTTTTAGATTACTTAAACGCCGATCGAGTCACCAGCGTTGACCTTTACGACGGAGGTCGGACGGCTATTGTCGAAGCAGTCGATCCCGAACTGGACAATCACGTGCAGCGGTGGCGGGTGGACTTGCCCTCAAATGCCCCGGAACTGGTTTCTAGACTCAGAGACTCCAAAATCAGCTTCGACACTCACCCCCTGCGCAACGACGGCGCTGTCTGGGGACTTTTAGGCAATCTAGTATTTCCCCTCTTGTTAGTAGCAGGACTGTTTTTCCTCTTCCGCCGCGGTGGCAACGTTCCCGGCGGCCCGGGCCAAGCCATGAATTTTGGCAAGTCCAAAGCTCGCTTTCAAATGGAAGCTAAAACAGGCGTACTGTTCGACGACGTAGCAGGCGTTGAGGAAGCCAAAGAAGAACTACAAGAAGTAGTGACATTCCTCAAAAAACCCGAACGCTTCACCGCAGTCGGGGCGAAGATTCCCAAAGGCGTGCTGCTAGTGGGCCCTCCCGGAACTGGTAAAACCCTGCTGGCAAAAGCGATCGCAGGCGAAGCGGGCGTGCCTTTCTTCAGCATCTCCGGTTCGGAATTTGTCGAAATGTTCGTCGGTGTTGGCGCTTCCCGCGTCCGCGACTTGTTCAAGAAAGCTAAAGAAAATGCTCCTTGCATCATCTTCATCGACGAAATCGATGCAGTGGGCCGCCAGCGCGGTGCCGGTATCGGCGGCGGTAACGACGAACGGGAACAAACCCTGAACCAGTTGCTGACGGAAATGGACGGTTTTGAGGGCAATACTGGCATTATCATCATTGCAGCCACGAACCGCCCCGACGTGCTCGACTCAGCGCTGCTGCGTCCGGGTCGCTTCGATCGCCAAGTTACCGTAGATACGCCGGATATCAAAGGCCGGTTGGAAATTTTGGAAGTTCACGCGCGCAACAAGAAGCTGTCTGCAGAGATTTCTTTGGACGCCATCGCCCGCCGCACTCCAGGCTTTACCGGCGCTGATTTGGCTAACTTGCTCAACGAAGCTGCGATTTTAACCGCCCGCCGCCGCAAAGATGCGATTACGATGCTCGAAATTGACGATGCAGTCGATCGCGTGGTAGCAGGTATGGAAGGCACTCCCTTGGTGGACAGCAAGAGCAAGCGCTTGATTGCTTACCACGAAATCGGCCACGCGATCGTCGGTACAATCATTCAAGCCCACGATCCCGTTCAAAAAGTTACCTTAGTTCCTCGCGGACAGGCCCGCGGCTTGACTTGGTTCATGCCCAGCGAAGACCAAGGTTTGATTTCAAGATCGCAAATTTTAGCCCGGATTAGCGGTGCTTTGGGCGGCCGCGCAGCCGAAGAAGTAGTTTTCGGCGATGCCGAAGTAACGACCGGTGCCGGCAACGACTTGCAGCAAGTCAGCGGCATGGCGCGGCAAATGGTGACTCGCTACGGGATGTCCACCTTGGGCCCGATCGCCCTGGAAGCTCAGCAAAGCGAAATTTTCCTCGGCCGCGACTTCACGGCGCGATCGGAATATTCCGAAGAAATTGCCTCTCGGATTGACTCACAAGTCCGGGAAATTGTCGATCGCTGCTACGAGGAGGCCCGCCGAATTATTCGCGAAAATCGCACCGTAGTCGATCGCTTAGTAGATTTGTTGATCGAAAAAGAAACCATCGACGGCGAAGAGTTGCGCCTAATCGTCTCTGAATACACTTTTGTTCCTGAAAAAGAACAGTACGTTCCTCAACTTTAAACAGGAGAGTCGGGCGAATAAAATTCGCTTCTTGTCAGACGAAACCCGCCTGCGCGGGTTGAATTTCTTTAGTCCGCGCAGGCGGACTTTGTTTTTGTAGAAGCGGTTTCAACCGCCAAGTTAATTTTTGAAAAAAGAACCGCCCCTAAACACGAATCAACCCAGATGAATACTAGATTTGTCAGATGTACAATTAAGAATTCGTCTATTTTTTTTATACCAATTTTTATTTTTATTTCGGTCAATAGTTTGAGCGCCAGCGCCGAAAAATTAAGATGTTTTGTAGATATTGGCATCGACCCCAGCAGCGTTGAATTAAGTAAATCCGATATTCCCGGTGCTCCCTCTTATCCAGTCAGAATTATTTTAGGAACTCAACAGTTTAGCAACCAGAAATTGTTGGCGCAAATGGAAGTTAACTGCCAGCAGCGAGAGTTGAGAACGGTCAGAGTTAGCGAAGATGGCGAAAATTGGTCGAATGTCGATCCCAGATGGACTTTAGTCGATCGCAACTCATCTTTGTCTCGGCTGGTTGACTATACTTGTCAATTGGCGATCGCACAACAAGAGAATAAATAAGTAGACCCCGAAAAAAGACAGAGCACCTATATCTTCAACCCTGGCATTGCGGGTACAAGTCTGTGTACCTGTAAAATCAGCGGTTTCAACCGCCGAATGTTAATATTAAATTCAATCTAAAATCTAAAATCCAAAATCTAAAATCGAATGACTTGTCAATTGGCGATCGCAGAACAAGAGAATAAATAGGTATACCCACAAAAAAAACAGAGCATCTATATCTTCAACCCTGACCTTGCGGGTGCAAGTCTGTGTACCTGTAAAATCAGCG
>JAICRN010000582.1 GCA_025937335.1 Microcoleus sp. TY_ISSM_2_bin.22 | reverse complement strand
GTTTGCACCCGCCCGATCCAGAGAAATGGATTAGGGCGTACTGCAATAGAAGCAGAGGCAGAAATTAATCGCCTAAAACAGCTTTTTCCTCTGTTGTTGGATACCGAAGCAATTTATCAAGAATGGGAGCGACTGGTGATAACACATAAGGTTGTAGGTGTTAACGTTCATGATGCGCGGTTAGTTGCTGCTATGCTAGTTCATGGTTTAACCCATATCCTAACTTTTAACATTGCTGATTTCGCTCGTTATTCACAAATTACGGCTGTTAATCCTCCAACTGTAAAGCCTTGATTAATTGGGAATTTAACATAAATTATACTCCGATCAAAGAACAGGCAAGATGCCTGTTCCACAAAAAGCTAATTTGATTGTGGGGAGTAGGAGTTGGGCCGGAGAACCCGCCCTTAGATTTTACCGGGTGTTAGCAAAATTAGCTGTTTTGACAAGATCGATCGCACTTCATCCAATGCCATCTCCACATCCGCCAAAATCTCTCCCACAGTTTTGGTATTGCAAGCTTGCAGAAACTCAAATTCCGCACTTGACAAATTGACCAATTGGTAATTGCAATCAAAGACTTGCTGACTCGGCCAACCGTGCATACAACCACTCAACTCTGGAATTGCCGCCAAAAGTGCCTTATCGTCCGACCAATCAACTTTAACTACAGGCTTTTTACCCAAGAAAAACTCGTAATGGCTGATTTCCGTATCCAACAATTCAATTAATCGATAAAGCTCTCGTTCCGTCAAACCCTGAGCTCTTTCTATCAACTCCGGTGCTTTCCCTAACAGTCTTTCTAACTGCCAATATCCCGGATTTGAGAAACCGATAAATTCCAATCCCGAAGCATCAATTAACTCGAACAAAGTCTCAATATTGTAGTCAATTTCCTGCGGGTGAACGTACATATCAGCAAAACATTCGTCCCGCTGATTTTCTCCTGCCCAACGCTGTTTTTCGTACTTGACAAGACGGTTGTTTTCTGGTAAAGAAGCAAAGATTTGACGACCGACTTTGACGCCATCGGGATAGTCACCTTTTTTCGGGCCTTGGAGAAGGGCGATCGCCCTTTGCATCAGTTGAATTTCCCAGCGTCCGAGCTCAGCATAAACAAAAATGTGCATCAAACCGCCGGCCGCCAACTTCGCCGCCAGCGCTTGAATGCCCCGGATCGGATCGGGTAAGTGGTGCAGCACGCCCACGCAGTTGATCAAATCAAACTCGCCCTCTAACTCGGCCGCATCGTACAAGCTGAGGTGGCGAAAATCTGCTTCGCGCGCCCCGGATCGCCGACAGCGTTCTTGTGCTACCTTCAAAGCACCCGCACTCAGGTCGATCGCCGTTACCGACGCTTCAGGATTGAGGTGAATCAGATAATCCGTACTCGAACCAGTGCCGCAGCCAGCATCTAAAATCCGAATATCGAGTTTTGGCGGCTTTTGGCCGGTGCAAAAATTGTAAGCATCAGGCCAACTCCAGCGCCAGTTGTACCCTGGGGGTGGTTCGTCGGACAAAGGATCGGGCGGGAAAGGGAAGGTATCGTAAAGCCGCCGCACGGCAGCGCTGATATCAGGCGTAGTATCCATAGGTGACATTTGTTGGGCTTGGGGATTCGGGATTGGACTGACAACTGACCGCTGACCACTGACCCACAGCAATTTGATCCGGGCCCCCGGATTTATCGGTGGGGTCGATGCTTCAATCTAAAATCTAAAATCTAAAATCTAAAATCGATTGACAGCTTCCGCGTAATAAAACTTATCATTTTTTCTCATATAAGCTCTCTTAAATCTATACAATAAATCTCGACAGGCTTTTTAACAAACAAGGACTGTCAATAACCTACCGCTCAGCTTTCGGGTAAAGCGGAGGCGTCTTTCAAGAGAGCAAGAGGCCCAGAAAAAGGCAGAAGAAAATTTTTGATTTTCTTTTCCCTTAATGAAAGGCACTTGCTGCAATCGCCCAAAGGCAACTCTCCTGCCGAGTCTTTGTTTCCACGGGTGTACGGGCGGGGCGCAGCGGAGGGAGTACCCCGTGCCTGCCTTCCGATCGGACATTTCCCGGCAGGCAGAAAGATGAAACCAAAACATTTTAATCTAAGAAAGTAAGCGCGCCCGAACCTCGTGACAGGTAAAGGCAAAAAGTAAACAAAGCAAAAATACCTAATTTTACCTGCATGAGAAGGCAAGGTTAGTCTGGGTAAATGCTGCAACGATTTAGATAGGGAGCGAAGGAGTCTAATGACTGTAAAGGCAAGTGGTGGAAGCTCGGTTGCGCGTCCGCAACTATATCAAACTGTACCGGTCGCAACAATTTCGCAAGCAGAACAGCAAGACCGCTTCCTACAGCGGGGCGAACTCAGCGAACTGGCAAGTTATTTCAGTTCAGGGGCTCTTCGGATCTCGATTTCTGAGACGCTGACCCAAAACTCGGAACTGATAGTATCCCGCGCAGCCAACCGAATTTTTACCGGCGGTTCCCCGCTGGCATTTTTGGAAAGACCGCAAGAACCTGTGATGGCTGTAGCAGGCGCGGCTCGCGGCGGCTCGGCGAATGTCTCTGAAGGCATGAAACTGGGAAATGTCACCTACGTTGAAAGTCGCGCAGGCGGCGGCAACGGCTCAGGCGGCGGCGGCTTCTTGGGGCTGGGAAATCTGTTTTCGGGCAACGGTGGCGGCGGCCCGATCCCAGCAGGATTTCAGCCGATCAATGTCTCGCGCTACGGCCCGGGCAACATGACCAAATCTCTGCGGGATTTGAGCTGGTTTTTGCGCTACATCACCTACGCGATCGTAGCTGGCGACCCGAACATTATTTCGGTGAACGTGCGCGGACTGCGGGAAATCATCGAAAATGCTTGCTCGTCGGCGGCGACGCTGGTGGCAATGCAGGAAATGAAGGCAGCATCCTTGGGCTATTTCAGAAACAATGCAGAGGCCGCGGCGATCGTCGGACAGTATTTCGACGTAGCTATTACCGAATTCAAAGCCCCCACACCTTCAGACAAGGTGCGGCAGCGCGAAACCAACGACCAGCAAGGGCTGCAACTGCCCCAAATCTACTTCAACGCAGCCGAGCGACGGGCGAAATTCGTCATGAAAACCGGCCTGTCTTCGGGGGAAAAGCAAGAAGTAGTCAAAGCAGCTTACCGCCAAGTATTCGAGCGCGACATTAGCCGCGCATACAGCCAAAGCATTTCTGATTTGGAATCCAAGGTCAAAAATGGCGAAATCTCGATGAAAGAGTTTATTCGTCGCCTTGGCAAATCTCCTCTGTACCGTCAGCAATTCTACGAGCCGTTTGTCAACAGCCGTGCTGTAGAGTTGGCAGCTCGTCACTTCCTAGGCCGCGGTTTGAGCTCGCGGGAGGAATTTAGCAAGTATTTCGCGATCGTCACCAAAGGCGGCCTGTCAGCCCTCGTAGACGCGATGGTTTATTCCCAGGAATATTCCGACTACTTCGGCGAAGAAACAGTGCCTTACCTGCGCGGTTTGGGCCAAGAAGCTCAGGAATGTCGCAACTGGGGCCCGCAAATTGATTTGTTTAATTTCAGCGCTCCGTTCCGCAAGGTTCCTCAGTTCATCACCTTGTTTGCAGGCTACACCCAGCCTCTGCCAGACCAGCACGTTTACGGTGTTGGCAATGACCCCTTAGAAATTCAGTTCGGCGCGATTTTCCCGAAAGAAACTCGCAACCCCAAGAACCGTCCAGCTCCCTTCGGCAAAGACACTCGTCGCATCCTGATCCGTCAAGGTGCAGGTATTGAAAACCAATTGAGCAACCCGCAAGCCCGCGGCAAGGCTCCAGGCTCTCTGGGCCCCAAGGTCTTTAAACTAGACCAATTACCAACCGGCTATGTGGCTTCCAAGAAAACTGCCCGCGGTGTCTCTAGCAGCTACAGCAACAGTTCCAGTGTCAAATTTAGCGAAAGTTCGACTCAAGCGG
>JAICRN010000783.1 GCA_025937335.1 Microcoleus sp. TY_ISSM_2_bin.22 | reverse complement strand
ACGCCAATTGATGCTCAAAAAGCTACAGAAACGGTGAAAAAAATCTATGCAGCTATTGGTCGAGAAGCACCCCAAGTTATTGTTTGCAGCAGTCCACAGGTAGCTTCTATAAAACTACCAAAACAACTCAAAATCTCCTGGATATCGCAACTTCAAAAATGGGAAATAGGGGTTGAGAATATAGTAAGGAGAAACAGATTCTTGGATGAGTTATTCCAATGGGTGAACCTAGGATGTTCTGGTCAGGTGTGGCGGGATGCTCTGGGGCATGAAACAAGACTAGAGCAGTCAGCCGATGACATACTCAACTCAGAATTTCAGGACTTGGTAGAAAATTACAGAGAATCGCTGGGAGGTGATATCATGGCCGAGCCTTACTATGTAAGCGCACTAACCCCTACGGATCTGGTGGAGGAAATCCATTGGACTGAATTTTTGATAGCGAAATTTGGTGTTACTCTCGACCAAAAAGCACAAGAACTATTTCGCTGCAAGCAAGAGTTGTTCGAGGATTGCGGGTGGATATTGCCGTTTGAGAACATTTGCTTAGTTTGCGATCGCCCCCTGCACATCCGCTTTGACGCTGAAAATCGGCTACACGCTGAAGGAGAACCGGCGATCGGATTTGCGGACGGCTACAGTTTATACTTTCACCACGGCGTTAAATTACCCGAAAAATACGGAAAAGTACACCCCGATTTGTGGCAAGCAGAATGGCTTTTATCCGAATCAAATGCCGAACTGCGTCAAGTATTAATTGAGAGGATTGGTTACGATCGCATTTGCTGCGAACTCCAAGCAGTAGAATTAGACAGTTGGCAACAATACACGCTATTAAAAATCGATAACGCCGAGGTTGAGCCGATTTACTTATTAAAAATGACTTGTCCGAGCACGGGACACATTCACGCTTTGCGAGTGCCGCCTGATGTGCGATCGGCTCTTGAGGCAATTCGCTGGGTAAATTGGGATATTGACCCAGAGGAGTTTTCCGTGCAAACCTGAGTAATACCAATTTAAAAAAATCTTGCTACAATCATCAGTCTTATACCAATTGTTAAAAGTCACAGATCCCCGCGCCGGACTTAGGATCGACCGTTTCTCTACCCGATCGTCTGTACTTCACTCAACTGAAAACCGCTATATTGACAAAAGCCTTAATCCATGAAACACCGATAAACGTTCCCGCAGTGTGCCAGTTCCAAGGGTGGAATGCACCAACCACCGATCGCCCAAAAACTGTTAATAACATGAAGAAGAAGCCCACCCTCGATCGAAGGTGAGCTCAGTTCATGCCAGCTTACCGACAGCTAGGCAATCGGGTCTCTTCGCTGGTAGACGTAAAATATCGGAAAAAGATCCGAACGTCTGAAAAAACTTATCGCCCACCATTAAGCTTCAGTTTACCCAACCGGATCGGGAAAATTGCGCCCGCAGCGCTGTTCCCCTGAAATCGGGCAACACTGGGGCTTCAACTTGTCAATAGACTTCTACGAAAAAAGTCAGTCAAGGCCAGGGAAGATGCCTAAAACCTACTTCCCACAAGAATTAAAATTGTTCGAGAAGCCTCATATTCTCCTCTTTAACTTTGATTTCCCAACCGATTAGGCATCGTGATCGTGTGCAAAGCGACGGAACAGGAAATCTAGGGCGTAGTTCCGCAAATTGTAGTATTCCGGATCTTCCATCATTTGAACCCGATCGCGCGGACGCGGAAAAGGAATCTCCAGAACCTCGCCAATTGTCGCCGACGGGCCGTTAGTCATCATCACCAGTCGATCGGCCAAAAACAGCGCTTCGTCAATATCGTGAGTAATCATCAACACCGTACAGCGGTGATCGTTCCAGATTTTCAGCAACTCTTCCTGCAATTCCTCCTTAGTAATTGCATCCAGAGCACCAAAAGGTTCGTCTAAAATCAGCACTTTCGGGCGAATTGCCAAAGCGCGGGCAATAGAAACCCGCTGCTTCATCCCCCCCGAAATTTGCGGCGGTCTT
>JAICRN010000622.1 GCA_025937335.1 Microcoleus sp. TY_ISSM_2_bin.22 | reverse complement strand
TTAAACTGGAAATAGACTTGAGTCAAGGAGTCAAATCAATGCCATCTCCCTTTCCCGGTATGGACCCCTATTTAGAGCATCCCGAACTCTGGCCTGGGATGCATAACTTGCTGATTAGTGAAATTTTCAGGTTTTTATCTCCCCAACTGCGTCCTAAGTATTTAGTGTCGCTGGAAGTGAGAATCTATGAAACTGCTGACGACGATTTATCAGTCATTGGCATTCCCGACGTAACTGTAATGCAACCACAAACTGCAACAGAAACAACAGTATCAAACGTAGCAGTTGCAGCACCGCCTACACAACCATTAACAGTAACTCTTCCCATACCTTACACGCTTCGAGAAGCTTATTTAGAAATTAGAGAAAGGGGGGAAAAAGAATTGATAACAGTAATTGAAATTCTCTCGCCTACGAATAAGCGAACAGGCAAAGGGCGACAAATGTACGAAGAAAAGCGAGAAGAAATTTTAGGTAGCCGCACTCATTTAATTGAAATAGACTTATTGCGGCGCGGTCGAAAAATGCCAATTCTTGAAAACAATATTGATAGTCACTATAGCGTTTTGGTGTGTCGGGGAAATCGCCGTCCCAGAGCTGATTTGTATGCTTTTAACCTGCAAAACCCGATGCCTGCCTTTCCTTTGCCGCTGCGATCGGGCGATACCGAACCTGTCATAAACTTGCAGGAATTATTTACTCAAATTTACGACATAGCAAGTTACGACCTGAAGATAGATTATCGCAACTGGGAAGTCATACCACCGCTGTCAGAGGCCGATACAATTTGGGCAGATGCTTGGTTGCGCGATCGAGGATTGCGAGATTAATTTCTGGAGTTTAGACTAAAAAGTTGGCTCAGTTAGTTACTGAGTCAGAAACAGCCGATGAGGCAAGTTAAATTTCAGTAATTAAGAAGCTACTTTCGATGCTTTTGAAAGCGACCCTTGCCTTTTTTGACCACAGGATAGCGAGTTTTAGGAATGCGTTTTTGACCGGGGGGCAACCAGGGGATTTTCCGCGTCTTTTGGGCGCGCTCGGCTCAGTTCCAATCTTGACCAAAAGTGGAAACATTGACTGCACCACTCTTGGGGGAGTTAAATTAGTTAGAGGCTTTTGGATGCGGTAAATGAAAATCTCGGACTAAATCTCTAGCCAACCATAACTGCCATGTCAATCAGGGCATGAGGGTACTCCATCGATCGCATTGCGATCGTTGTACTCAACTGTGGTTGAGTCCAAAATAAGGTTTGCTTAGCTCTGGCGATACCAATGATCGATGGCAAAGCGACGCAAATATAGCTGTCCAATTTCTGCAAGCTGAGGCAAATTTTCACCCACCCAAACCAACCATAAAGGTTTAGCTGGACGAGCATTGCTGGCTCCTTCTTTTCGTTCCAATAGTATCAGTGTCATGGGGTGAGTTGCGCTCGCCCGCCTGGTGCAAATTCTGCCATTGTCTCCGTCGTAATCGTCCTAATGCAGTATCTTTCAACTCGACACTTTCATCGTCAGCCCACCAGGTAGCTTGGTGATTAAGTTTGAATTTTTCCCCGTGCAGACGCGGCCGTCCTCGACCTGAATAGGCTGGTGGAGCAGCATACAGACAGCGATTGGAACGCAAGCGCATTAACTGATCGGCTCCTTTGTCCGGCTGTTTGCAAGACTAACGGAGCACAGCCATATTCCCGATCGAACAAGACTCTCATGTCTGCGGGGCAAGTGTTCTAAAACTTGCTGGAGTTGCCCTGCTGCCGAGTGTTATCGGTGTATCCCAACTGCTGATGCGCTCGTGTCGTCAAGGTAAGGCCCAACTTCCTTGAGCTTCGGGTATCCAAGCAATGGTGCTGTAACCCAAACCTACCCCTACAGGTGTATGACCCGGAAGGACTGCTGGTTGATGTTCGTAAGTACGTTCTTTGAGCGTCCGTGCATGGGGTCGGCTCCACAGTGTATGGTCGAAGGCGGGCGAGCGGGCGCTTTGGGGCCGACATCTGCTTGATAGACAACTGCATTAATTGCTCTGGCTGGCGCTCGGGCATCTTGTAGAGCTTCGTACACACTCGACCACTGTCTTCGGAACAAGGGGTTGAGTCAGAAGTCAGCCAAACACTTAGCCTTTGGCGTTGTCATCACTGCATCGAGCTGCTCAAAGGTGGCATCTGCAGGCAGGTCCCAACCACTCTACTGGCAAGTTGACGAAATTTGACTAATGTTTCACACTTCATCGCAGGCAGAAAACGAAATTTTCACGCTTTGCTCAATTTTCTGCCTGTGGGGAGAGTAGTGGCAATCATTACCTCCTTTTTCTTCTTCTTTGAGTCTCAACTCCAGTCAACTCAAAAACCTTGCAATCGTACTTGTGGCGCCCGCCATTGTGCTGTGGCTCGGGCGATGGTACTGTCTTGTTCCGTCTCAAATGCAGTTAGGAGGGCGTGAGACATCACAGAGAGTTCGCCAGTTATCAAGAACGTCAACGGTCGCACCGCATCAGTCTCATCGTTGAGCCTGATAGCTGGCTCGCGGTGCGACCGTTGCCGTTGCTAAATAAACGTTCTGGAGTTGAGACACATAAGGCTTTAAGGCTTACTTAGTCTAAACTCCAGTAATTTGGCTTCCAGCGAAATTCTGGTTAAATACCCTATTTATTTCTTATTCTGCCAAGGCAGACTTCGTTTGACTCTATGCAGCGATTTCCATCGCAGAGTGACTTAATTCTCAAATTGCTTGAAGGCTAAACATCTTGAGTTTGCATCAACCGCTGCTTCAAACGCGCCGGATCTCCCCGATCGACCACTTGGCCCTTTTCCAACAAAAAAGCCCCATCACAGTAATTCAACTCATCCAAACGGTGAGTCACCCACAAAGCCGTAATCCCGCGATTTTTCACCAATCGCTGCACCGCCGCCACCAAATCCAACTGAGAATCAGGATCTAACAAAGCCGTCGGTTCGTCCAACAGCAGAATTTCGCAGTGACGGGCGATCGCCCCAGCAAGAGCAATTCGCTGCTTCTGGCCCCCACTCAAAGCATAAATCGGCCGCCGCTGCAAATCCAGCAA
Organism: Microcoleus sp. TY_ISSM_2_bin.22; assembly: GCA_025937335.1. Classification (GTDB taxonomy): domain Bacteria; phylum Cyanobacteriota; class Cyanobacteriia; order Cyanobacteriales; family Microcoleaceae; genus Microcoleus. The sequence goes on along the minus strand of JAICRN010000622.1, from coordinate 519 downwards.
ATTCACAGCCTCCAAAGCCTCCGCCACCCTCGCCCGCACCTGAATGTTAGAAAGCTTTTCCTCCACCAGACCAAAAGCCACATCCGCACCCACCGTCGGCATCACCAATTGGTGGTCGGGATTTTGGAACACAAAACCCACCCGCCCAGTTAGGCCAATTTCCCCCGACTGAGGGTGCAGCAGCCCAGCCATCAGCCTCAGCAGCGTAGATTTGCCGCTGCCGTTAGTGCCCAAAAGCATCCAAAATTCGCCCTTGGGTACATCCAGAGAGCAACCTTGCAACACTCGATCGCCCGACGGCCAGCAAAAACCCAAATCCCGCACAGCAACGGCTGACTGGCTCATATCGCCACCAACACCCCCAGCCCTCATTCTGCTGTCATCGAGACAAAACCAGGGGATCTGCCTGTAGATGAAGCCCCCGATTTCTGAGAAACCACCACCCCAGAAATCTCGCTGCTGAGTACAGCCACCTTTTTCTCAGGATTTTTCTCGCAGGTGAGTTCCAAAATTTGCGGT
>JAICRN010000353.1 GCA_025937335.1 Microcoleus sp. TY_ISSM_2_bin.22 | reverse complement strand
GGGGAAGTTTGTATGGTACTCAATCCCCACGATTTGATAAAATCTGTACGCCAGCAAGTTTCGTCTCGTGGGGTTTCTGGTGCGCGATCGCAACTTGATACTGCCACCAGAAAACAAGTTATACTATTAGCAGAAGACTCGATCGCCACGCGCACTCAAGAAAAGCGCATCCTGGAAGGTGCGGGTTACGAAGTTGTGACTGCGGTAGACGGATTGGATGCTTTCCATAAATTAAAAACTCGCGATTTTGATGCTGTGATTTCTGACATACAAATGCCAAACTTAGACGGTTTGGCCCTGACTATTAAGATTAGGGAGCAAAAAGAATACAGTGAGTTGCCTATAATTTTAGTGACATCTTTGGCATCGGATGAAGATAAAAAACGAGGGGCTGATGCGGGGGCCAATGCTTATATTCCTAAAGGTACTTTCAATCAAGATGTGCTGGTAGAGACACTAAAAAGGTTAGTTTAGTCATTAGTCATTACTCCTTGGTTATTAGGAATTTGTTATTTACTACCAATTAGCAAGGCCCAATATCCCTTGTCCAGTGCACCATTACCAGTGCATCGATGCCCGATGCCCAATACTTTGACGGCGCAGTTACTGAGGGACACGTGCTTAGCGTAGCCACTCACCCTGCGCGCCTTGCCCGCTAAGCTTCGCCGAAAGGAAGTAAGTCGAAGGGCAGCACAAGTGCCCTATTCTCCATTCCCCATTTCCCATTCCCCCATTCCCCAGCAAACTGATGTTATCGCCAATTAAACTATTGTTAGTTGAAGATTCTCCTGTAGTTACGCTCGTCCTCAAACGAATTTTTGAGTCTTCGCCAGACATCCAAGTTGTAGGAACCGCTTGCAACGGATTAGAAGGACTAGAATTAATCCCCAAACTTCAGCCCCAAGTAATCTGTACGGATTTGAACATGGCACCAATGAACGGGTTAGAATTTACCGAAGAAGTAATGAAGAAATATCCGCTACCAATTTTAGTAATTAGTGCTTCAGTGCAAGCGAATGATACTCAGAATGTATTTCAAGTGTTAAATGCTGGTGCATTAGATGTTTTTCCGAAACCGATTGGCGGGTTGGTATCTGATTACGCTCGCCTAGCCAATCAATTAATAGCTAAAGTAAAAATACTCTCAGGAGTTAAAGTATTTACACGGCATCAAAAAAAGATGCCAATAGAAGATAATAATCAAATTGTAAAAATCAACCAAGTACCTGTTCCTAATTACAAATTCTCTAACGAAACTGTTAAACCTCCAACTATTAAAGTATTGGCTATAGGGGCTTCGACAGGGGGGCCACAAGCACTGTATGCGATTATTTCTAAACTTCCGGCTAGTTTTCCAGTGCCTATAATTTGTGTCCAGCACATCAGTGAAGGTTTTTTACAAGGATTAGTTGATTGGCTGGGTTATGAATCGAAACTTCCTGTTAAGATAGCTTCTTTTGGGGAATTGCCACAAGCAGGGACTGTTTATTTCCCGCCAGAAAAACGTCATTTAGAATTGGACTCTCAAGGGCGATTTGTTTATTCAGAAGCTGCTCATGTTGCGGGACACTGCCCTTCTGTAACGGTGACATTTAAGTCGGTAGCTAATTTTTATAGTCGGGCAGCAGCGGGGGTTTTGCTGACAGGAATGGGTAGAGATGGTGCGGACGGAATGTTGGCTATCGCCAGACAAGGGGGGTTGACAATCGCCCAAGACGAAGCTAGCTGCATTGTCTTCGGAATGCCCAAGGAGGCGATCGCCCTCGGTGCCGCCCAATATGTTCTACCTGTCAGTGCGATCGCTCCCCTACTTCTGGCTAAATTAAAAATTTAGGACTTACCTCGCAAATAGTGCAGGATGCCGCGCCCCCCGACTTGTTAAAGAAGTCGAGGATTGGAGAGCGCGATCGCAACTTTTTAGTTCATTAATTACTCAAATTACTTGATTAATTACTCAAAACCGATTTTTTTTCCTAATTTCGATTATTTGATTTTGATAAACTTACCAATTACCTCGCGCAACTTATCAGCATCAAACGGCTTAGTTAAATACTCTGTTGCTCCCGCCAAACGCCCCTGTACCTTATCAAAGGCTCCATCTCGCGCTGTCAGCATTACGATCGGCAAATTCTGAAACTGAGGCAAGCTTCGCACCGTGCGGCAGAGTTCCAATCCGTCAATACCAGGCATAGAAACATCGAGCAACAAAACCGAAATTTGTTCGTGATAAATCGTTGACAAAGCATCCACTGCATTGTCGGTTACGAGAACTCTAAACTCTTTGCTTAAGGCCTGTTTAACAAGTCCTTGCATCACGACGCTATCATCAACTGCCAAAATAGTTGGTACTTGACTGCTACTTGCAGACATATTCTTCTCCCTGTTTATTTATATTTCTTGAAAATACAAAACATACTTCCTGCATTTATTTTTTGAGAGTGGCCTCTACGCAATAAATCTCAACCCCGTTGGAGCATTAGTTGAAACTTTACCCCTGTTTTTTTACCTCAAACTCGAAAAAGGGATTGGGAGAGTGGTCGATCGGCAATTACAACAGTTGCAAAATGTGCATCCGGGCCCATAAACCCTAAAAGGTCGAGTTTGAACAACTATTGTTACAAAGTTTAACATCTTACCAATCTTTTGTAATTCATCTCCTAACTGTAGTTGAACTCCAGGCTAAGGCACAGCTCGGTTAAGGACACTGGTATTGTGGCACAAACCCCTGATTTAAATCTACCAGCAAGCCAGCTACCCACGATTAGACGAGTCTGTTAAAATACTGTTAAAATACAATTAAACTGATTAAAAAATTCTAGGTAAGCAATCGTCATATATTTGGGAAAGAGGCTTCCTCCCAACAGAGGCTCTTAGATTTAGAGAGCCGGAGGTATTCAAAAGCATAGTCAACTGGAAGTATAATTTATATAGTCTTAGATCTGGGGTGCTCTAACTCCCATAACTCAAAAGTTTCCAGATTCAGTCAAGAGGTTAGTCTGAATTCGGCGCAAGCAGCCTGCGCCGAAGTGGCGCCGACAGTCTCCCATCACACAATTCATAGCTTGTTTTTCTCGAAAGTATTGAGAAGGGCGGTTGCCAGCAACTAGACGGGCAGTTACACATGATGAAAGCACCCTTGCCTCTTGATAAAAAAGTGTTCAAGCTCCATAACATTGACTTATATCAGCTTCTGGGCTCTGCTCCAGAGGTTTGCTTGGACAATTTGGTAGGTTTGGCAGCTCTGATCGGCCGAACTCCTATTGCTTTCTTGAGCTTGATTGACGGTAATCGCCACTGGTTGAAGTCGCAGTTAGGTATCGATCGAACTTTGGCCGACTGTTACCTAAATTTTTGCGCTCGCGCCCTAGACCAAATTCTCGAAGAGTTCGCAGTCGGCTCAAACTCAAACTCAGAATTTGACCGGGCAATTTCCCTGCAAAAACCGCCAGTTGCTCCCGAATTTGCGATCGAACTCCCTATAAATTCCTTTAAAGAACTGCCTGCCACCATTGTCCGAGACGCTTCCACAGATGTGAGATTTGGCGAGCATCCGCTGATCGTTTTCTACCCCTTCGTGAAATTTTACGCCGGAATCCCAGTTGTGAGCTCAGATGGCCAGGTGCTGGGAGTGCTATCCGTCATGGACTCGGTGCCGCGAGACTTGACAAAAGAAACGATAGAAGGTCTGCAAGCTTTGAGTCGGCAAGTTGCAAGTTTGGTGGATTTGCGCTGGCAATTAGTCAAAGCCGAGAAACAGTTGCCAGAGGTAGAAGATATCAGCTCGAACAGCCAGCAAATCTCGGAGTTAGTTTCTGGATCGAACCGATCGAGCTTGTGTGCCGTACATACGCCACAGAATAGCAGGAGAATATACGGAACAAAAAAGCTCCCGACGCTGGGAGAAACAGACCAATCTCAAGATGTGTGGGAAGCTTCAGCGGGCATCGGGCGCGCGGACGATACCCAACAAATCCGAGAAATCGTTGCCGACTCCCGGGACACCTCCGATCGCCAACTAACGGCAGCGTCCCTACAAGAGCGATCTCGCTTGGGAGCCCTGCAAGCTAAAGTCGGTGCAGCCCTCGGACATGGCGGGAAAATATCGGTCATCCTCAACCGCTGCACCGAGGCAATGGTAGAGTACCTCGACGCCACAGGGGCGAGCATCTGGACGTTCAACCCGCAGACAGAGCGGTTAGAATTGCAGGCCAATTCAGGACTTAGCAGCCAAGAGTGGGCACGGGAAATAGAAGATTGGGTGCGAACCGAATCGGGAAAACTCCAAACGGCTCCTGTGTGCCTGCTGTCGAACCCGTCTCTGTGCACCGTTGCCTATCCGCTGATTGTGGAGGAGCGGCTGGTGGGAGTGATGGCTCTGTGCAGTAGCGCTTTGGCAAGCGAGGGAGCGCTAGAAGTTCTCGGTTGCATGGCTAACGCCATCGCCGTGGCGATCGATCGCGTCACGGCCAGAGAAGAATTGTTGAGCCGGCGGGAAGGCCTGCTCTTCGGCCTCGCCAGCCAGATGCGGAATTCCCTCGACCTGGACAAAATTTTAGAGACTGCTGTCAACGAAATTCGCAGCTTGTTGCAGGTTGACCAGTGCTACTTTTTGTGGTACTCGATCTCGCGAGACGGGCAGCCAAGCTTTGCAATCACCCACGAGGCGGCAAATCCCGAAGTGAAAGACCGGCTTACAGAATACCCGATCGAACAAGTAACCCTGCTGGCCGAGAAAATTTGCCACCGCCAAACGCTCCGGATCGGCGACGCTGCAACAGCACTGTGCATCGAACCGCCCACGCGAGCTTTTTTGAGCAGTCTCGGGATTGTTTCTAACCTGCTGCTGCCGCTCAAGACTCGCTCCGGTCAAATGGGTGCTGTAGTTTGCAACCATTACAGCACCCACCGTTCCTGGGCCACGAGCGAAGTGGAATTGCTGCAAGCGGTGGTGGATCAACTGGCGATCGCGATCGACCAAGCTGAACTCTACGCCCAAACCCGGGCGGCAGCCTTAGCCGCTCAAACTCAAGCCCGCCAACTGACGGAAACTTTGCAGCAGTTGCAGCAGAAAGAAGCTCAGCTCATCCAAAACGAAAAAATGTCCTCTCTCGGTCAAATGGTCGCCGGCGTCGCCCACGAAATTAACAATCCGGTTAATTTTATTTACGGCAACTTGACTTATTGCAAGCAGTACATGAAAAATCTGCTGGATTTGCTGCACTTGTATCAAAAGCACTACCCCGAGCCTTGCCCCGAAATTCTCGACAAAAACGAAGAAATCGATGTTGAGTTCATAGTGCCGGATTTGCTGAAAATTCTGTCTTCAATAGAGATGGGAACTGAACGCATCCGCCAAATTGTCCTGTCTCTGCGGAACTTCGCGCGGCACGACGAAGCCGAGATGAAGCAGGTGGACATTCACGAAGGGATTGACAGCACGCTGCTGATTTTGCACAGCCGCTTGAAGCCAAACGGGCTAGTGCCTGGAATTGAGGTAATTAAAAACTACGGCGACTTGCCGAAGGTAGAGTGCTATCCCGGACAGCTCAACCAAGTATTTATGAATATTTTGGCGAATGCGATCGACTCTTTGGAAAATCAGCCTCCACCTAAGACGATCAAAATCTCGACGGCGGTTGTGGGCCCAGACTCGGAGGCTGATGAGTCAGGAAAGTCGAGGGATCAAGTTGTGGTGATTCGGATTCAAGATAGCGGGCCTGGATTGCCCGAAAAAGCTAAATGCCACTTGTTTGACCCTTTCTTTACCACTAAACCTGTAGGCAAGGGTACCGGGCTCGGCTTGTCTATCTGCTACCAGATAGTGGTGGAAAAACACGGAGGAAGTTTGAAGTGTATCTCGGAATCGGGACAGGGAGCGGATTTCAGGATTGAAATCCCGGTAGCTCGCCCCCCCGATCTCAAAGAATAAACCTGCGGGCGATCGCTTTCAAAAAGATTTTTTAAATTTTATTGTCAAAATGCTTGACAGATTTCTGTGTTTGAATGTTAAGATAATGAAGGTTAAGAAGTTGGGGCGTCGCCAAGTGGTAAGGCAGCGGGTTTTGGTCCCGCCATTCAGAGGTTCGAATCCTTTCGCCCCAGTTAATTTGTGTCAGATCAATCAATTATCTAACT
>JAICRN010000802.1 GCA_025937335.1 Microcoleus sp. TY_ISSM_2_bin.22 | reverse complement strand
CTGGCATGACAATTATTTGACTTTTAAATGTATGATTACTCTTCTTTCCTGAAAAGTATTTTTCTTGTTCATCCTGAGCTCTAGGTCTCTCTCTGACTTGTTCGTAGGTATCTACTATTAATTCATATTCTGTGAGTATTTCCTTGACTATTTCATAGTCAGCAGCGTTTTTTTTTACTTGTTCAAGTAAGCTACATGGTAGCAATTCTCGCAATTGAGGCAACCAATAGTTAAATGTATCATTAGCTGTAGACTCACTTACTCCAAACTGGATGCCCAGAAGTTGAAATGTTGTCATATGCCTCAGATAGACCAATGTTAAAATTATTTGTTCGCTCACAGATAGTTTGGGTTTTCTACCGCCTCCACCAGCAATAATTCTAACTTTCTTGGATTCTAGTAAAGCTTGTTTTTCCTGATGTAATCGTTCCGCGTTTTGGATTAATTGTTGTAACTGCTCATAATCCAGGCCCATTAATCGCTGTGTTTCTTTAGGATGCTCTTCAATATGATTGAGTATGTCGCTCATGTTTCTGTGTCAAAAAAGCTTTATGATGTGATATTACCACGAACTGTTACTATTTTGGAGATGTCTACTGAATTCAACGAATCTGTTTCCCACAACTTCGGGCGCACCGACTGTTAAACGCATATCTTCGCAGGCAACTGTTAGCAAGGGCTGACCTAAGTTTAAACTGGCAAAAGGACTTTCTTGGGCCACTTCTAATTCGCCTTTAATCAAACCGATGCGAGACTCTAATCCTCCTTTAAACAACAGCAAATTTCTGCTGTCAGCGCTGAAAAATTTTCCGCTAAAAGGCAGCGGTAAGGCTAAACTTTGCTGGCTGTAATTGAGGCTGCACAGCGGACGGTTTTCTTGGCGAACTGTGACGCGGTAGCCTAGCGGTGCTGCCTTTACGGAATGGCTACCTTCCCAACTAAATTGAGCTAATTCTTTTGGAAGTCCCCAAATTTCGCGCCCGCCGGCTACGGAGTTAGGATTGTCTACGTAGATGTGGGAAACCCAAGCGCCCCATTTTCCTGCATAACGGGCGATCGCGCTAACTACAATTAACTCATTGTACTCCATCACCGAACCCAACCCGTAGGAGGATATATAAATGCCGCCTAGGGTTTTTCCGGGCAATAAAGAGACAATTACTAACTCAGAGGGAACCAAGGGACGCACTCGTGCCACATCTACCAATTGTAAAGTCCCAACAGCATAACCTTGCAGATTCCAAGGTGCAGGTGGATATACCATTTTAAGTGATTTATTTTTTGATATTTTAGATTTATTTTAGCTTGGAAAGTTGAGTAAGATGGAAACTCGATTGGATCATCCAGATCTAACAGCTCAATCAAGCTCTCTCGATGTACTTTTGTGAAGTCTGCCAGTGGTCGAGCTCGCGGGCAGTTAGCCGACACAAACTTCTGGGCAATCGAGCGAAATTTCTTGGGGGGTTGGCTCCCAAAAAGCCCAATCCCTCTCACTGGCAAAAAGCCCAATCCCTCAACAAAAAAAAATAGTTGTTATATATTAAATAAAAATTTTGTGTTAGACAAATACAGCACTTTTTAGGTAAGTGAGGTACATAGCAGAGGTAGGGACACGGCAATGCCGTGTCCCTACGGG
>JAICRN010000556.1 GCA_025937335.1 Microcoleus sp. TY_ISSM_2_bin.22 | reverse complement strand
TGAAGCATTCACCCCACGAATAAATTCGGGGGGCAAGTTTCATCGGATACAGGTTTTTTATTTCTGGGTCCTGAGTGTGCTTTCGGAATGAATCCGGGGGCTTGTATCCTGGATGCTTTCGGTAAGGGCGATCGGACTATTGATTGAAAGTTGCGAAATATCTATGCAACAGGTGAAGCTCTATCAAGCAGGGGTAGAAATATGTGTTGCTTTCGTCAAATTAAGGGGCGTAAGATGATAAAATCTGACGGGAATCGGTGTTTAGCCTGCCGGACGTGTCAGCCGATCGACCTCCAAGCAAAATGTCAAGGCAAAATTGGCAATTGCTGAGAACAACACCCAAGAAAAGTTAAGAGAAAATAGATGAAAAAAGTAGTAGAAGTATTAGCAAATCGGGAAGAACTAATAAATAGATCGCTGGGGATTGTCCTGTCAAAAATCCCAGCAGCCATAGCAGAACGCGGACTTTGTACGATCGCCTTAGCGGGCGGCAGCACACCCGAACCGCTCTACAGAGCGCTCTGTTCCCAAGACTTGCCGTGGGACAAAATTCACGTTTTCTGGGGCGACGAACGCTACGTTCCCCCAGAACACCCGGACAGCAATCAAAAAATGGCGCGCCTCGCGTGGCTCGATCGAGTCAAAATCCCCGCCAGCAACGTCCACCCCATGCCCACAGGTGCGGGCGACCCCGCAGCCGACGCCTCGGCGCACCAAACCGAATTGCAGCAGTTCTTCAAAGTATCCGAGGGCGAGTTTCCTGCTTTCGACATCATTCTCTTGGGCATAGGGGATGACGCCCACACAGCCTCTCTATTTCCCGGCACAGCAGCCTTGCAAGTCCGCGACGCCCTAGTAACTGTCGGCAACAAAGACGGTCAACCCCGCATCACCTTTACAGTCCCCTTAATCAACCGCGCCCGGTGCGTTCTCTTCATGGTCGCAGGAGCCAGCAAACAACCTGCCCTCGCTCAAATTTTTGCCCCCGCCGCCGATGAAATGACCTATCCAGCCAGACTCGTTCAACCAGAGGGCGAACTTTGGTGGCTGCTCGATGCGGCTGCTGGCGAAGCAGTAAAATAGCCGATATATCCTCCCACTGCCAACACAGTCAGCAGTATCACTAACTCAATCTTCCCCATCACCGCCAACCTCACGGCGTCAGCTCAGTTGCTAGTATTAGCGAAGCAATATAAGAATTGTGGCGGTTAAAGTTAAAATTTGACCATATACACGACTATTTTTATGAGGCTGATTTGAAAATCTGGCCGATAGCAAGGAGAAATCGATGATTGTCTGTCCCAATTGCAATCACCAGAACCCCGACGGGGCCAGCCAGTGTGAGGCTTGCTACACGCCTTTACCTGTTACCGCAAGTTGCTCGAACTGCGGTGCTGCTGTTCAGACAGATGCAGCATTTTGCGGTCAGTGCGGCTTTAACTTGCGCCAGGGTTCCACAGTTCCAGAAGTTGAGGTGACAGTACCGTCCCCCTCGCCAGTGGGCCCCACAGTGGTATCGTCACCTGTGCCGGATTTACCGCCCAGCGAACCCCTGATGGCAATGGAACCTCTAGTTAGCCTCAATAATGGGCCTAACTTGGAAAAAACTCCCGCCAGCATTCCTGCGATTCCAGAACCCCCGCCTTTGCCCTCGGTTCCTGTTACAACTGAATCAGTAGCAACACCAGTAAATACCTCTCCCCCGGTTCCGGGCCCACAGCTAGGTGTAGCGAAAACTCAACTGCAACAGCAGTCGGCGCGCCTGCTGCACGTTCAGACAAATACGCCGATGGAATTGCCTCACAGTCTGTCTGTGGTTCACATAGGCAAGCCAAATGACTTAGTGCCGCCGGATATTGATGTTTCCGGATTTGCTAATTCTGAGATAGTTTCTCGGGTACACGCAAATCTCCGGGTGGAGGGAGATGCTTGCTACCTAGAAGATGTAGGCAGTTCCAACGGTACTTACGTCAACAATACTCCCCTGCCCAAGGGAAACCGGCACCGGTTGCGACCGGGAGACCGCATCTCACTGGGCAAAGGAGACCTGGTTACGTTTTTATTTCAAATCTCTTAGATCGAGTTTGGATTGGGCGATCGAAAGTCTAAAATCTAAAATCGCATCTTGAGCCGCTCTACCAAAACTCAATGCTGCCAATGTGATTAAGCTGACCTTGCTACATCCACTCCAGTCTATACCCGTCCGCAGTTGGATCTTTGAAGACGAGCAGGTCGTCCGGATCGGGCGATCGACCGAAAACCACGTCGTTCTTTTTAGCGCTGTGGTTTCTCGCCGCCACATCGAATTGCGACGCAGCGGCATAACTTGGGAACTGATCAATTTAGGTACCAACGGCACTTACCTCGATGGTAAGCCGATCGCTAAGGTTCCGGTGGTGGACGGTCTGATCGTTCACTTGGCTCGATCGGGCCCGAAAATTCAAATCAACGTCGGCCCGAATCAGTCCTCAGTGCAGTTAGGACTTCTTAGCGTCAAGCCAAGGGATGCTAAGGAAATTCACGCTCCCTCGGGCAGCGCACACATTAGCACGATTCCTGTTCCCGACCACAAAGAAGTTGGCACTTCCAGGGAAGAGGACGAGTTAACGGAGGCAGATAACAATCGCCATTATTCGGAAGAAGAATATTAAATCGGCCTCTTTGGACGATCGAAATTTTTCACGGTCGCGGCACTCAGGAGTTTATTTATGAGTACATCACAACACATTGTTAGGCGCAGCGAACTGCTCAACCGCCGCACGATCGACCGCAGAACGGCGGAAGAGGTCGGCAGGGTAGATCGGCTTTGGCTCGACGCTCACTCCCAGCGGGCGATCGGCTTTACTTGCAAGTCGGGACTTTTGGGCAGCAAAAAAACTTGGTTCGCTTGGGCGCAAGTTGATACGGTGGGCGAAAATGTTTTTGTCAGCATTAACCCGGAACTGCCGGAATTGCATCAGCCGGAACAAGCTGTTTGTCCGATCGGGCTTGAGGTGCTCACGGACGCTGGGAATAAGGCAGGTACGGTAGTTGACTACCTATTTGATGTCCGGACGGGTACCGTGATCCACTACCTGTTTAAATCGAGCGGCTGGCGCGGCGTTTTAGACGGGATTTACTTGCTACCTGTGGCCGCTATTTCGACCATCGGCAGCAAGCGGGCGATCGTCTCTGAAGCTGCGGTATCGGAGCCCGTGCAGTACGCGGAGGGATTGCACAAAAAAGTCGGTCTGGTAGCAGAGTTTTTACACGAAGATTTCGACAAAACTCTCAAAAATGTGGCAGGCGTGAAGCGGGGCGCTCAAAGTCTGGCGGAAAAATTCCAAGATAAAGCACTAGAAGTCAGGGATGTAGCTCAAGAAAAAGTTGCAGAGTTGAAGCGGCAAAGGCATGAATCTGTCTCGCCCAAACCTGCGCCGGAGCCGCCCGAGTCGGATTTGAGCTGAAGTTTGGCCTTCCCGATCGCCCTGCGACTAATTGCCGATCGCATTTTGGTGGAGACGCGCCCGAGGAAGGTCGATCATCTGTATTTTCGGTTTGAGAGATTGAGGCGTTCAGGCTCAAAATTCCAGTGCTGCTCAAAGCATTGTATTTTAGAGGTATCGCATCAAAAACGAAAATGCTAGCAACTCAAAAAGACCGATGCTGTTTGATACAACCCACAAGTATTTTATCTAGAGACCCCAGCATTAATAATTGCTTAACTTCTGTCTCCGCCAACAGCGATTCCCCGATCGTTGACTGTCGCCCGTTCGATAACTCAAATCAGCGGTGCAACAAGCGCTTGTCTGAGTTGAATTCTCTTGTTGAGCAGGGAAAAAATGGTTATTGGGCAGATCGAATTGAGCGGCTCGCCCACCGGTGCCATCGCTCCATCCCAGACCCCATTAATCAACAGGTTTCCACCGCTGTCAATCACTGCCAAGTTCACCAGATTAATACCATCGTGTTTGGTTGTTACCGAGGACTGAAAAAATTTGCGGCGGTACCAAAAACTAACGCTCAAAAGTTTGTTCAGATGCCTCAAGCAGCCACAAGTTCAACTTTTACCGCAGTTCGCGGGAATCGCGGCCCACGGACAACACCTTTAAGAATCAAATTTTTTGCGCTTTTATGCGCCAGAATCTATCTGGAAGCATCCCCGTTTCTGTCTGGCGGTGGAGTGTCAAAACATCAGT
>JAICRN010000416.1 GCA_025937335.1 Microcoleus sp. TY_ISSM_2_bin.22 | reverse complement strand
TTCTACTCGTTACCAGGCTCTTCCTGGTAACGCAGATCCGGAGGCTCTGCCTCGATTTTCGCGAGGCAGAGCAAGAGTGACATTGATTCCCAGGCTAAGAGCCTGGAAACCAGTTATTGAAACTGATTTAGGATTGCTATAGTAACAATCTAATTGAGTGTCTCAGCAGTTCTTCTGATTTGGAATAGCATAGTGTCTTGCGATGCAGTCGAGCTCCCGTAGTGTCTGAGCCTTGTGTTTTCCCCTTCAACCCGTGTCATGTATGTCTTGCTGACAATCATGTCGCCGTCTCGAATCAAGCCTGGATCAACCGACCATCCATCAGTGACTACCGAAATAGCACTGCGATGCCTGCACAATTGCCCACAACGGTCGAAACGTTTCTGCACGCTCCGTCACCTAAGACCCAGCCTAAGATCCCTTGCTGGAAGCGATCAACTGCCGTCGACAGCCAGATGCAAGTTTTTTTTGAACCGACAAAGGTTTCTAATTCATCTAGTAGCTCACCTACGAGGGGAACAGTCTCTGGTTCGTAACCATCAGGCAGCAGTTGTCCCACGCGCTTGACCCAACTAATCACCATCGTGTGATGCACGCGCGATGACCTCGTTCGATACCCCGAAAGCCCATGCCGTTAACATACATTTTCAGGCCTTCTCGTTTGACTTCATCTGAGTAGCCTTTCGGTGGTTCGTAGCCCTCGATGAACTGGCGACCACAAGCCACACAACTGTGATGAGTGTTTACCTTGTTTCTTCCCATTTTTACGGATCTGGGTGCAACCGCATTCTGGGCATTGCATCCTCAATTGACCTCAATTCATACGAACATTATGCAACGCCCAATTTTCCTGTCTGCCGCTAAACGACTTATGTGTTCTCAAGTTAATGATTAAACTTTTAAATATAATGTTGCAAAAAAAGGAGAAGCTGCTAGGATGTTTAACTGTGGGTACAAATGGGTCGGTGCCCGAGCGGTTAATGGGGGCGGACTGTAAATCCGCTGGCTACGCCTACGCTGGTTCAAATCCAGCCCGGCCCACCACAATTTAAAAAATAAAAATAAAAAGTTAAAAATTTTAATTTAACATTCTTAATTTTTTATGCCCGTGTAACTCAGTGGTAGAGTACCTCCTTGGTAAGGAGGAAGTCACGAGTTCAAACCTCGTCACGGGCTTATTGGTATCTAGTATATCCCTCAAGGGTTGCAGGTTCATTACATCACAAGAAAATCCTTTTCCCGCTCAACTTTCGCGCTAATGGTTTTCTAGTATGTCCAAAACCGCCTCCTATCTGCCAAGTTCACCCCGGACTTTTTGCGTCTGGTCTTCAACTGGCTGAGCAAGTCGGCCGACTCTGGAAATTCTGCGATCGTTGGAACTGATTTCAAAAATTTCTCCCGGCGTGCTTCCTTCAGTTCTGGCTCCAACATCAGAACCTTCAGACCTAAATTGCCGTTACGCTAATATAGAACCCATTTGACATCTAGCTATGCGCTAAACGCTTGAGCATTAGTCGAATGAAACAAAGGTTAAGCTTGGCAGTGTTATGGCTGAGCGTCCTCTCAAAGTTCTTGACTAAACTTTTACAACGTTCCATCCAAGCATTTGAGCGCTCAATGACCCATCGAGTTGCGACTACTACAAATCCCGTTTTTCCAAGTGCTACTTTTTCGGCTTTTGTCGGTTTGGGTGACCGGGAAAATCGGATCTTGGTCATGATTTGGGGGTAGAGGTCTTGCAAAGCTGCCGTTATCACCTCGCTGATGATAGCCATTGTCCAGCAGAATGGTGATATAGAACCCATTTGACATCTTTGAGGCTGCGAGTCGAGCGCGCGTTATCTGTCGAGCGCCCGTTATCTGTCGAGCGTCATAAATATCTCAAATGGGTTCAAAAGAACCGCTATTGACAGGATGCTCTTTTATATCTTGCCCTTTTTGTCAAGTACAATTTATACCAAAATTGATTTTTTCGACGATTCCTATTTCATCAACTAGACCAGTTACTAAGCCCAAATGGTATAGGTTTTCTATTGTCATCTCAGATGCTTTTTGCATGGGCTGCTGAATCTCGATCTGAGCGTTCATCGCGATCGTCACTTTACACTATTTTTGGTGATAATTGGTTACTGCTGGCGATCGCAATTAACGTATTTTGGTCAGCCGATCGGGTTACGGATACGTAATAAACTTGGTTTTTTACCGCTCCCAATTTTAACTGGTATCAGATTTAACTCATGCCTCACTTCTCTTGTCAGGAATTTTTAATTAGGCGATGCCAGCACCACCGGAATTATTGAGTATTTTTTCTCATGCTCGGTCTCGGATGATTCACTTTTACCTCCTCAATCCGCCGAGAGTGCCAGTTGAGGGTGCCGAATGTGGGTTTTAGCACACTAAGTACGAAAGAACCAAAAAGACAAGAATCTAAAAATAACCCCTAACCAATAACTATTTAACAACCTTAACCCGATCGCCATCCTTCAAATAACCAGCCCCAGTAATAACCACCCGATCGCCCGCCTTCAAACCGTTTTTAACCTCTACCTTAGCAGCAGTCAAATCGCCTACAGCACCCCCGGAAATTTCCCCAACTTCCACCCGTTGAGCCTGCACCTTGTCCTCGCCGACAAGTTTATAAACAATAGAACTGCCGTCAGGTTGCGGCAAAATAGCTTTAGCAGGGACTTTCAAACCTTGAGTCGTTGCCGTCGCAATTGATGCGCGCAAAAACATTCCCGATCGCAACAACTCGCTTGCCGGCAAATCAATTTTTACCGTAGCTTGCCGATTTTGCGGGTCAACTAGCGGCGAAATATCTCGCACAGTTCCTGACAACTTAATCCGCTTGTCAGAGTCAGAAGTAATCTGCACCGCTGTTCCCGGCCGCACTTGCGCAACCTGAGTTTCCGGCACTTTCAATTGTAGTTCCAGCTTGTTTCCCCGAATAATTGAAAATAGTTTTTGACTCCCCGAAGAAACATCGCCAACTCGAGCAATTCTTTCCGCCACAGTGCCGCTATCCGGTGCTCGAACAATAGTTTGTTCTAGTTGAGTTTGTAACTGTTTGACTTGGGCATCATTGCTGCGGACACTTGCTGCGTTATTTCCGACATTTGCTCTCGCACTGCTGACACTCGCTCCGGCCGTATTCACTTTTGCACGAGCGCTGCTGAGGGCAGCTCTCGCCGTACTGATATTAGCTTGAGCAGTAGCTACTTTAGCAATAGCCGATCGCACTTCTTCCGCTGCTTTATTCTGTTCTTCCAAAGCTGTATTCAAGTCAGCTTTAGTTTTGTTCAACTCTTGAACAGCCGTCTGCCGTTCCGTCTTTCGCCTTTCCAAATCTTGCTGGCTAATTACTCCCTGAGCGGCCAAATTTTGACTGCGATTTACTTCTCTTTGAGCTTGATCTAATTTAGCCTGGGCGGAGGCAATACCGGCTTTAGCTTGAGTGACACCAGCTTTAGCTTGCTCCACACCGGCCCTAGCCTGGCCGACGCCTGTTTGGGCTTGCGCTGCGTCAGCGATGGCTTTTTCAACGCCAGCTTGAGCTTGAGCGACGCCGGCTTGGGCTTCTTGTTGAGCTGACTCGGCTTGCTGTACCTGAGCTTGGGCTTGTTCTACCGTAGAATTGGCCGATTGTACTCCCGCCAGCGCTTCGGCAATTTGCGACCGCAGCACCGAATCGTCCAAAACCGCCATCGTCTGACCTTTTTCTACCGCATCCCCTTCATTCACCAACACCTGCTTGATTTGCAAACCGTTAGCCTGTGGCAGCACCGGCAGCAAGTCATAGGCTGCCACGGCGCCCGTCGCTTCCAAAGTTTCACCCACCTGGGCAGATTCTACAGGCGCCACTGTCACCGTCGGCGCCGTCGCCTGCTGAGTTGCCGATGGAATTGGAACTGCGGGACGCGCGCTCTGCTTGCCTCCAGTCAAGTGTACTGCTAGCAGCGTTGCAGCCACGCCAATGCCTGCGCCCGCCAACAAGGCAGGCCACCTGAGTCCTTTGTTGGGCCCAACTTCAGTTGCTTCGGGTTCCCAAACTTCTGATTGTTCCCCCTCTATTTCTGGAACTTCCAGGGCAACTTCTCGTTCATCTTCCTCACCGGAGAATTGCCAGCGAGAGTGGTCTGAGACGCCAGTTTCAGGTACATCCACTGTTGAGTTCTTGTCGCGTCCGCTCTGCACGGAGGGAAGGGGTTGCTTTTCTTCCGCTTCTGAAAAAACTTGATTGGTCACGGTAGTTCCTCTGGCCGCTATTAGCCTGTGGTTTTTTATTGTAAAGAAAGATTGCGGTTTTTATATCTGATTCATTTTAACGAAGAGCCTGAGCAGTTGCGCGTCCTCCTTTTGGGTGAGTGTAGCGCCATTTCACCTTACAATGGCGAATTGAGCCTTTGTACGATCGGCATTTAATTCGATCGGGCTCCGGGGCATACTGAATATGAGGGAGATTTTGCAGCGTGGGGTCGATCGCACTCGCATTCTCTGTCCCCGAGCGGTTTTGCCGTCACCAACTCATCAATGCTGAAATAATTAAGTCTAATCTTGAACTGATTATTGTTAATCTATACTCTAATGTGTTTGTCGTAGAACCCGACAAATCGGGTCAGAAAGTTGTATCAGTTTAATTGACAAAAATCACAATGAATAGTGTCTTTTCTCCCGTCCAACAGTTTCTAATTACTTGGCTGCTAATGCTAGTGACGGGATGGTTTACCCTGACTGCTGTCAGTTATGTTGGGGAACTTGTCAGCATTTTAGTAACAGCGGGACTCATTGCATTTTTATTAAATTATGCAGTTGCAAGACTGCAAGTATTTTTGCCGCGGGGAGTAGCTGCGGGACTGGTTTACTTAACTGCGGGTGTGGTAGTAGTCGTAATCGGTTTAACTATTGTGCCGCCAGTGTTCAGCCAAGCGAGGCAGTTAGGGGTGAGGTTTCCGGAATTACTGGAGTCTGGGCGACAGCAGCTAGGTGAATTTCAAGCATGGAGTGCCGATCGCAAATTGCCGTTTGACGTGCAAATTTTGGAGCAGCAGTTATCAGCAAAAGTCCAAGAACAAGTACAGGCAATCGCGGGTACGGGTCTAGGTTTAGTTGTAGGTACTGTTAACTGGTTTTTGGACTTAATTCTCATCCTGGTAATTTCATTTTATATGCTCCTAGACGGTCAAAGAGTGTGGCAGGGTTTGACCAGCATTTTTTCGCCAGATATTCGCTATGTTTTAACAGAGACTTTGCAGCGAAATCTCCAGCGATTTGTATCGGGACAATTATTGCTGGGACTATTTATGGCAATCTCGCTGACTCTGGCTTTTTGGTGGCTGCAAGTTCCGTTTTTTCTGTTGTTTGCCGTGTTTATAGGATTGACGGAAATTATTCCGTTTATTGGAGCAACTTTGGGAATTGGCACTGTTAGTATAATTGTAGCC
>JAICRN010000131.1 GCA_025937335.1 Microcoleus sp. TY_ISSM_2_bin.22 | reverse complement strand
ATACGATCGCCCTCTGTTGCCCTCAATGTGGGCCCCGGCACGCGATTGTTCACGTTCCAGGTGTTGAAAGTGACGGCGCTGTTAAGTTGGACGATCGAAGTATTAGCTTCCAGGCGAAATTCCCTAACCGTGCGCCCGTTTTCGCGCATCACCGTCCCGTAATCAAAATCCCGCGCAATTTGCATCGGGTTGATATTGCTGACGGTGACTGCATCTGCGGGCATGGGCGGTATTCTCGCAACTGATGTCGGTTTGCGAGTCAAGTGTTGAAGTGCGATCGCGCCCCCCGCTACCCCAGCCCCAGCTATTCCTAGCTGTAGCAGTTGGCGGCGACTCCAGCGCCCAGCCTTTTTAATGGCGGGACGATCGGATAAATCTGTCATACTTATTGAAAATTATTCTCAAAAATTCGCTCGTGGTTGATTATAAGACATTACCAGCTTGTTGTCAATAATTGTCAACTGCGATCTTTTTCTGGGAAGTCAATCGATTTTAGATTTTAGATTTTAGATTTTAGATTTATAGCAATCGCCAAGGGGGTTAGGACGCGAGCGATTACTGAAACATGAGCTCAGATTACCTCTTTCTCCTGCCTCCTGCCTCCTGCTATATTCCCGTCAGTCAGCCTGCGCGTTGGAATTAATCCGGGGGCTTGCGATCCAATTAGTTTCGGTCATAAAATTTCATGCTGATTTCATCTGAGTATGCGAGCTTAGATGTTGGGGTAGATGCTGCAGATCGCTAACAATGTATAAGGATTTACCGCTATAAGTTAGAGTTATGAGAGTTTTGCTAGTTGAAGATGAGCCTGATTTAGGTAAAGCGATCGATCGCACTTTAAAGCAGGAAAAATATATAGTTGATTGGGCCCTAGATGGCAGTGAAGCTTGGGAATATTTAGACAGCCAGTGGACGCAATACACCCTCGCTATTTTTGACTGGTTGCTACCAGGATTGTCAGGATTGGAACTGCTGCGGAGATTGCGTGCTAAAAATAGCGCTCTGCCCGTCTTGATGCTGACAGCAAAAGACCGCATGGAAGATAAAGTGGCGGGACTAGATGCCGGGGCTGACGATTATTTAGTCAAGCCGTTTGGGATGGCGGAACTGTTAGCAAGGTTGCGGGCTTTGCAGAGGCGAGCGCCCCAAATTCAGCCACAACAGCTACAGGTAGGAAATCTCGTTCTCGACTGCGGAACTCGAACTGTGTCCCATCTCGATCGAAGTGGCAACAGCCAGATAATTGCTCTAACAAACAAAGAATTTCAACTGTTAGAATATTTTATGAAACATCCGAACCAAATTATCACCACTGACCAAATTCGGAATCAGCTATGGGAGGCTAGTGCAGATACCTTTAGCAATGTGGTAGCAGCTCAAGTGCGCTTGCTGCGGCGCAAACTTGAGTCGGTTGGAGGCGCGAATTTAATAGAAACCGTTCACGGCGTCGGATACCGCATGAGAAATTAAAGTAGGGCGGGATCTCCGGTCGCCCCCACAATAAAATTTAATTTTTGTGGAACAGGCATCTTGCCTGTTCTTAAGCATTCTACGGGTTCCCAGCCAGAATCTGGGAGCCCGTAGAATATAGAAAACTAGATCGTAAAAATGACTGCTATGAAAGATTTAATCCAACAAGAGTTAGAAAATCTCGATCTCGAACAACTCAAACAAGTATTTGAATTTATTGCCTTCCTAAAATTTCGTGCCAGATTAGCTACTATTCCAGCAATCGATGAAACTAACTTAGCTGCACTATACGGCGAATTTGCCGAAGAAGACCGACAACTTGCGGAACTCGGAATGAGCGAATATGCAGAACTCCTAAAACATGAAAATTAACTGGTTTCCAGGCTCTGCCTGGAAATCCATTTACCGAGGCTCTGCCTCGAAGAGACTCCATGAAAATTGGAGGCAGAGCCTCCGGATCGGCGTTCCCATGCTCTGCCTGGGAACGAGTAAAACGAGTAAAATTTAATTTTGTGGAACAGGGATCTTGCCTGTTATTAAAAACCATATAAAATCTAAGTTTAAATGAATCAAAATAAACTCTTTAACCGAACTCGCTGGCAATTAGCCATTTCCTATGCAGCAGTAATGGGTTTGATTTTAAGCTTGCTGGGATTTGGCGTATATAAGGCGATCGCCCACGCTCACTGGGTAGCCATAGACCGGGAATTAGAATCGGTAGCGGGGACGCTGCACGACAGCCTAGAACTCAAATTGCAGCAGCCCGGACGCTTGGAGCCAATAGTAAACGAACTTTTGCCCAACCTCCGCCTAGTGGGAGTTAAAGGCATTAAAGAACAGTTGCCAAGCCGCCATATTTTAAGCGCTATCAACCAAGGCTATTACTATATTCGTTTATTTGATTATTCCGGTAACTTAATTGCTACAGCAGGCGCGTATCCCGAAGAATTACCACCAGCATTTAACTCCCAATATTGGCAAACAATAACTGACACCAAAGGTAATGTTTATCACCAAATTTCTGTAGCGCTCCACACCCAAACACAGCAAGATTGGGGATATTTTCAAGTTGGTCGGAGCCTGCAAGACTTCAATGATTATCTCAGTACAGTGAAATGGGTTTTGAAATTAGGATTGCCTACAGCATTGATTCTGATAGGGTTTGCTAGTTGGTTGTTGGCAGGGTTTGCCATGAAACCGATTTATTCTTCCTACAGACAAATCCAACAGTTTACAGCGGATGCCGCTCACGAATTGCGGACGCCTTTAGCGGCTTCGCAGGCGACAGTAGAATCAGCGCTGTTGACGCCTCAATTGGATGAAAAAGAGGCGCGGGAAATTTTGAGGACGATCGATCGCCAAAACCGACGGTTAACTCAGTTAGTGGCTGATTTGCTGCTGCTGGCTCGCATGGATAATCAAGCGATACGCGATCGCCCTCAATTGTGTTGTTTGAATGACCTTGTTAGCGATTTAGTCGAGGAATTGGCAGCAATGGCGATCGCTTCTAAGGTAGCGCTAACATCCTCCGTGCGCGTACAGCAGCAATTAAATGTTGTCGGCAATTCCGACCAACTTTATCGCTTAGTTGCTAATTTAATTGTTAATGCCATTCAATACACTCCGGCGGGCGGCAAAGTAACAGTTATTTTAGATTGCAGCCACCAAGAGGCGATCGTTCAGGTTCAAGATACCGGTATTGGGATCGCGGCGGCAGATTTAGAGCGAATATTCGATCGATTTTACCGAGTCAACAGCGATCGATCGCGCCATACTGGCGGTTCGGGACTGGGATTGGCGATCGCCCAAACCATCGCCCGGGCACACCGCGGCAGCCTCAGCGCCCGCAGCGAATTGGGTTCCGGCAGCACCTTTCTCCTGCAGTTACCTTTGTGAGCTACTATGTGAGGGAAACTGACATCTTGCACCATGCTCGAGAACAGGCTTTCGGGCCTGTGAAGCGAAGAGTGATTCTTGTTGTGGGGTGGGCATCCTGCCCGCCCGTGAAAGGCTTATTGACAATTGTGCAAGATGTGGGGAAAACCGAATCATCTTTTTGTGGTAATCCCTTTTGCAGAAGAGAGTACGATCGCCGAAAATTATTAAGTAGCTATTTCTCAGCAATTAGCAGTCATCAGAGAGAAAAATTATGACAGTTTTAGAACAGGGAACAATCTCAATCCATACCGAAAATATTTTCCCGATTATCAAGAAGTCGCTATATACTGACCACGAAGTCTTCTTGCGGGAATTAATTTCTAACGGAGTCGATGCCATTGCCAAACTCAAAATGGTTTCCCGTTCCGGCGAATACAGCGGCGACATGGGCGAACCGCAAATCAACATAGCGATCGACAAAGAAAACAAAACCCTCTCCATTTCCGATAACGGCATCGGCATGACCGCCGATGAGGTAAAAAAATACATCAACCAAGTCGCTTTCTCCAGTGCAGAAGAATTTATTGAAAAATACCAAGGCAGCGGCGAGGACGCAATTATCGGTCACTTCGGTCTCGGTTTCTACTCTTCTTTCATGGTGGCGAAGAAAGTAGAGATTGATACTCTTTCTTACCAAGAAGGCTCCCAAGCAGTACACTGGTCTTGCGACGGTTCTCCCGCTTTTGAACTATCAGAATCTTCCCGCACGGAACGCGGCACTACTATTACTCTTACCCTCCAAGACGAAGAACAAGAATATGTAGAGCCCAGTCGCATTAAGCAGTTAATCAAAACTTACTGCGATTTCATGCCCGTTCCCATCAAATTTGAGGGTGAGGAACTCAACAAGCACAAAGCAATTTGGCGGGAATCATCCAGCAATTTGCAAAAAGAAGATTACTTAGAACTTTACCGCTACCTTTACCCGTTCCAAGACGAGCCGCTGCTGTGGGTACACCTGAATACAGATTATCCTTTTATTGTCAACGGGATTCTTTACTTTCCAAAACTGCGGCCGGATGTCGATGTTACCCAAGGCAATATTAAGCTATTCTGCAACCAGGTTTTTGTCAGCGACCACTGCGAAGAAATTATCCCGAAATTCTTGATGCCGCTGCGGGGAGTCATTGACAGTACCGACATTCCGCTGAACGTTTCTCGCAGTTCTTTGCAAAGCAATCGCACAGTCAGGAGAATTGCTGATTATATTGCCAAAAAAGTGGGCGATCGCCTGAAAGAGCTCTACCGCGACGACCGTGACGAATACATCCGCTGCTGGCAAGATATCGGCACTTTTGTCAAGTTTGGAACTCTCAACGATGACAAGTTCAAAAAGCAAGTCGAAGATATCTTAATCTACCGCAGCACCTACGAACCAAAAGCCGACAAGCCAGAAACTGCAACGCCCGAAGTTCAGGTGCAAACTGAGGAAGGAGATTTGTGGCAAGATGTCACTCCGAAGTCGGAAAATTCTACTTCGACGCAGCCTTACACGACTCTAAAAGAGTATTTGGAACGCAATCAAAAACGCCACGAAAATCGCGTGTTTTATTGTACCGATCCGGCGTCTCAAGCAACTTACGTTGCTATGCACAAAAGCCAAGGTTTAGAAGTGCTGTTTATGGATTCTTTCATCGACACGCACTTTATCAGCTTCTTGGAACGAGAATACTCAGATGTCAAATTCTCGCGGGTTGATTCCGACATCGACGAAACGCTAATTGACAAAGAGAAAGAAGCGGAAATTGTCGATCCGGCGACGAATAAGACTCGCAGCGAACAAGTTAAAGAAATGTTCCAAAAAGCTCTCAACAAGCCGAAAGTGAACATTCGCACAGAAGCTTTGAAGTCTGACTCTGCGGAGGCGACCCCACCTGCGATCGTACTTTTGCCGGAAGCTTTGCGCCGGATGCGCGACATGACGGCGCTTTTGCAGCAGCAAGCGGCGGAATTCCCCGAAGAACACGTTTTGCTGGTGAATACCTCTCACCCGCTGATTCAAAATTTGGCTAGTTTGAGTCAGGGTGCGATTATTCAAGGCGGCGGGGAGTCTCCGTCTGCGGAGTTGGCGAGTATGATTTGTCACCACGTTTACGACTTGGCTTTGATGGCCCAGAAGGGTTTCGATGCTGAAGGGATGAAAGAGTTTGTCGAGCGATCGAATCAAGTATTGACAAAATTGACTCAACGTGCAATGTAATTACCCCCCCAACCCCCCCAAGCTTCGGGGGGGAGCAAGAGTCTATTTCTATTGGTAAAGGGATAAGTCAAGCCTTCTTTCTTCTTCCTTCTTCCTTCTTCCTTCGGGTATAATGAAATGCTGCACGCAAAAAACGGTAATCTGGAGAGCAATATGTCACGGAAATGTCAGCTAACGGGGAAGAAGGCGAATAACGGTTTTGCAGTTTCTCACTCGCACCACCGCACTCACAAATTGCAAGACGCAAATTTGCAGTGGAAGCGGGTTTGGTGGCCCCAGGAGAAGCGCTGGGTAAGATTGCACCTTTCTACAAAGGCGATTAAAACCTTGCAAAACAAGGGTTTGGAAATCATGGCGAAGGAAGCTGGAATTAACCTGTACAAGCTTTAAAAAACTTGGCTAAATTAAAATGAGGGCGATCGCACACTTGAGAGTGCGATCGCCCTTACTTTTAGAGAAAAACCTTTACTAAAGCTATTTTCGGCATTTCAGTAAATAAGTAGTCATCTGGCCTTTGCCTTTAACTTCGATCGCGCCGCGGTTTTCAAAGGAATACTTTTCTTGCAACTGTTGATAAGTTGTCTCTGTTACCTGAATACTCCCCGGCAACCCGTGAGATTCCATGCGGGAAGCGGTGTTAACGGTGTCTCCCCACAAATCGTAAATAAATTTTTTAATCCCGATGACTCCGGCGACAACCGGGCCGCTGTTGATGCCGATTCTGATGCTGAAATCTTGATTGTGGATATTGCTGAAGTCAGTAATTGCCTGCTGCATATCCAAAGCCATTTCTGCGATCGCTTCTGCGTGATCCGGGCGAGGAATTGGCAGCCCTCCAACTACCATGTAAGCGTCGCCAATCGTCTTAATTTTTTCCAAACCGTGCCTTTCTGCTAGGTTGTCAAATGTCGAAAAGATGTCATTCAGCAAGGCTACTAATTGCGTTGGAGAAACTAGCGAACTGAGTTGAGTAAAGCCTACTATGTCCGCAAATAAGACAGTAACCTCAGCAAAAGTGTCTGCGATCGTACTGTCTCCCCGCTTCAACCGATTTGCTATTTCTTCAGGTAAAATATTCAACAGCAAGCGTTCTGATTGTTCCTGTTGAACTCGCAGTGCATTTAAAGTATCATTCAGAGCATTAGTTCGTTCTTTCACTCTAAATTCTAACTCTTCATTGAGTTTGTAAAGCGCCATTTCAGCTCGCTTTCGCTCTGTGATATCCGTACCGATTCCCAGCATTCCTGCGAAATTTCCTGCCGCGTCAAACAGTGGTTTATTTGCCCACGATACCCAAACCAGCTCGCCACTGCGTCGGATACTTTCATTTTCATTTCGCGTGTATTGTTCTGGGTTTTGCAAAATATCTCTCAATTTTGCTCCTAAGTCATTTCCTTTTGTATCTATCTCGGGAATAATTGTTCCCACTGCGTGTTTGCCAATTATCTCTTTTTCGTCGAAACCAAAAAATTTCTGTGCAAATTCGTTAAAAAAAGTAATATTTCCTTCCGTATCTATTTTTAAAATAATGCTGTTAGCATTTTCGACTAATTCCCGATACTTAATTTCGCTTTGCCGCAGCGAATCCTCTGCTGAGGCGCGTTCGGCTACAGTGGCGGCCAACAGCAGAGATGTAATTACAATTACGCTCATAAAAGCCTGCAAAAATAAGATAGCCTGATTGATATTTTCCGCTTTGGCAATAAAGGGGCCGCTTCCCTGAGAACCTCCCCAAATGGCGATACTGGATACAATGAAAGATGCTAAAACAGCCCCGCACTGACCGAATTGAATGGTTGCCCAAATTACTAAGGGAAATGGCAAGTATTCGAGGGGATAACCTGAGAGATTACTTTCACTTTTTGAGTTGTATACTAGCCAACTCACTGTTACTAATAACAGCAGGCATATTCCGGCACCGATGCGATTTACAATTGTTTGAGAAGCTGGAGTTTGTGAATGACTGGGCGCTGGTTTGTGGTTGTATATAATCAACAGCAGGGGAGTAAAAATTAAAACTCCTAATGTATCTCCGAGATACCAATTCCAGCGAATTTGCCAATATTGGCTCCAGTCAACTAAACCAGTTACACAGAGGCGCAGCGTGCCGAGAGTGCAGTTGATTTGAGTTGCCACTACAGCACCGCAAAAGACTAAATTGACTACATCGATCAGCCGATGGAGTGAGGGGCGAAACTTGAGCTTTTGCAGCAAAATAAATGCGCACAAAGCTTGTAAACAAGCGCAAAAGGCACTAATTGCTGCAAGTGTTAAAGACACTTGAAGGTTAATAGTCTCGTAAAAAAATACGCCTAAAGCTATTCCCGGCCAAACACGCCGACCAAATAATAAAATTGCCGCTTGTGCAATTCCTGCAGGCGGCCAGACGCAGGTAGCTAATTTATTTACGCCGGGGATTGAAACTGCTATTTTTGCTCCCAAAGCGTAAGCAAAAGCAATGGCAGCTACTTTTGCTAAGTATTGCCAATTTCTAGATTGAGGAAATCGCAGAAACTGATTCTTGTTTAGGTTCATACTGAGTGTTATATGTTTAACTAACTATAGCAACCGCGCCGGATTAGGAAATTTTTAATTGCTGAAATTTGAGTTATTATATTGCTGATTCCTTGTAAATTCTTCCTTATGCTATAACTTTATCCCTGTAAGAAAATAAGTGTTCATCTCGCCTTTGCCTTTGACTTCAATCGTGCCGCGACTTTCCAATAAATACTTGTCTTGCAATCGCTCATAAGTGGCTGACGTGACTTGAATACACCCAGGCAAGCCGTGAGATTCCATACGGGAAGCGGTGTTAACGGTGTCTCCCCACAAATCGTAAATAAATTTTTTAATACCGATGACTCCGGCGACAACTGGGCCGCTGTTGATGCCGATTCTGATCCTGAAATCTTGATTGTGGGTATGGCTGAAGTCAATAATTGCTTGCTGCATATCGAGGGCCATTTGGGCGATCGCCTCTGCATGATCGCTGCGGGGCATGGGCAGGCCTCCTACTACCATGTAGGCGTCGCCAATCGTCTTGATTTTTTCCAATCCGTGCTTTTCTGCTAGGCGATCGAATGTGGAAAAAATATCGTTAAGCAAGGAAACTAATTCCTGCGGCGAAATTTTGGAACTAATTTGCGTAAAACCCACTATATCTGCAAACAATACTGTTACTTCGGAAAAAGTATCGGCGATGATGCTTTGGTCTTGTTTTAATCTGTCGGCGATCGGTTGCGGTAAAACGTTGAGTAGGAGACGGTCGGATTTTTCTTGTTCTAAGCGCAAAGCTGCCTCAGCTTGTTTGCGAGTTGTGATATCTTGAACAGTACCTTCGTAATAAAGTAAATTTCCATCTCGGTCGCAGACAGTATAAGCATTCTCAGAAATCCAAATTATACTGCCATCTTGGCGGTAAACTTGAGATTCAACATCTGATATTTTGCCGTTTTTTCGCATTAAATTAATGAGTTCGGCGCGGCGTTCTTGGTCTACATATAGCTGGCGGTTAATATTAGTTAAATTTCTCCTCAACTCCTCAGAGGAACTGTAACCGTAAATACGAATTAAAGCAGGATTGATGCTGAGATATTCCCCATCTGGAGTAGTTTGAAAGATGCCGACGATCGCATTTTCAAAAATGCTGCGGTATTTTGCCTCAGCTTGCCGCAGCCCTTCTTCAGCACGCTGGCGTTCTCGCGCTTCCATTGCGAAAGTTACAGAGTCTGCTAGAGAAACAGCGAAACTTTGTTCTTCAATCGTCCAATAGCGGGGCATTCCTACCTGTTCTAAACAGACAACTCCGGCTGTTTCTCCGCCTATTTGAATCGGCGTATCTAGCATGGAAGTGATGCCGAACGGAATTAGGTAAGATTCCGCAAATTCTCTAGTTCTAAAATCTTTTTGTGCGTCAAAGGCAGCAATTGCGCGTTCTTCTTGCAGTGCTTGAAAATAGGCAGGATAGTCTGCTGCTGCTAATTCCCAACCGTCTGAATGCTGGTTGAGAGTGCTATCGAACAAATCCAGGCACTCGATCTTGGATTTAGTGCGATCGTACAGCCAGACGCTCGATCGGGTAACTTCCAGAGTACGGCTAGCAGTTTCAGTTATTTCTTGAAGCGCTTTTGTTAAGTCGCCTTGATTCAGCGCTTTATTTTTGGCTAAATCAATTAATGCCGATTTCTGTTTTTGTAGCTGAAGTTCGCTTTGTTTCAGGGCATTTGTCCGCTCTTCAACTCTGATTTCCAGCTTTTCATTCAGCTTTTGCAGCGCTATTTCAGCTTTTCGGCGATCGGTGATATCTGTGCCGATGCAGAGGATTCCCAGGAGTTCTCCCGCTGAATTAACCAGCGGTTTATTTGCCCAAGATACCCAAACGCGATCGCCATTCCGCCGCATATTTTCATTTTCATAGCTGATAAAGCGAGCGGGATTCTGTAAAATTTCATTATAAACCAACTCTAAGTTATTCCCTTCGAGGTCTCTGTGGGGAATAATTGTTCCCACTGGATTTTTCCCCAGGATTTCTTCCTCCTTGTAACCAAAGAAATTTTCTGCAAATTCGTTAAAAAAAGTAATATTGCCGTCTCCGTCCAATTTCAAAATAATGCTGTTAGCATTTTCCACTAATTCTCGATATTTAATT
>JAICRN010000681.1 GCA_025937335.1 Microcoleus sp. TY_ISSM_2_bin.22 | reverse complement strand
CGCGCTAACTTGGGTATGGAAGTAATGCACGAGCGCAATGCTCACAACTTCCCGCTTGACTTGGCTGCTGGTGAAGTCACCCCAGTAGCAATGGTTGCTCCTTCTATCAACGGCTAAGTTTTAGCTTTTGATTGACAAAAAGCGCTCCTAGAAATAGGGGCGCTTTTTGTTTGGGAAAAAAAGATTTTATAGTTTTTTTATTCGTTAGCTGAATAAGTATTTGCTGGAATTAAGTCTCTACCAATTGCGTTGATATTCCCGCCAATGTGCCACCGCGAGTCACCCCAAAAATGTACACATCAATGTTGAGGATGCCAATACGGTGCCCGGTATCCCAAAGCCAGATGGTATCGGCGATCGCGGAGCGATTCATCCCAGCAAACCAGGCTCGGCTAACGGGGGTTCGGCAACGAAAGAGGAAATTTTCAGACATAGGTAGAGTGGGAACCTATTCTGCATCATCTCCGTGTTCTTAAATTGCCGTTTTCTGGTGTCACCATATATCCATCCTCCAAAAGAGCTCTAACAAGGCCACCAATGATCTGTTGCAGGGCTTCTTCGGACAGTTCAGTCAACTGAGCAGGCAGTTCTTCTGTGGTGGTGGGGTTGACGGGCCCGGCCGCCATCGGCATCAAGTTTTTCTTGTCCATGAGAGTTTTTCCTCGTGAGAGTTGTTGTTTAATGTCCCGTTGTCGAGACTTGCTCAGTTGGTGGGGCTGACCGCAACGAGTGTGAAAGAAAAATGTGTGTAGCGCGATCGCGCGATCGCTTTCCTATCCCGTCACAGCGGTATCGCCTTGCCCTCCGGGTATCGGCAATTGCGGCTCAATTCATAGCGGGCTTGCCCCGGCTCTACTGACGAGAGGAAAGGCAGCGAAACAGGAAATTTTCAGAAATAGGTAGAGTGGGAACCTATTCTGCATCATCTCAGCCTAAGATACCCTAACTAAAAAATAGGTGTCAATCACCGGCTCAGATCCTCGGAAAATCGCTATATCGCCGCCGCCAACGATCTTTTGCAGAACTTCTTCCGACATTTGGGCCAACTGAGCAGGCAGTTCTCCTGCGCTGGTGGGGTTGACGGGCCCGGCTGCAATCGGCATCAATTTTTTCTTACCCATGAGAGTTTTTTACATGAGTGTAGTTGTTTGTGTTTGTCCCGTTGTCGAACACGAAGCTCAGTCAGTGGGTCTGACGGCTGTTTGCTCTGCGCTCCCTCATGCGGCGAAGACCAAGTTCTTACATCGCCTAGCGTCACTGGAATCAGGTCGCTGACAT
This sequence comes from Microcoleus sp. TY_ISSM_2_bin.22, assembly GCA_025937335.1. Classification (GTDB taxonomy): domain Bacteria; phylum Cyanobacteriota; class Cyanobacteriia; order Cyanobacteriales; family Microcoleaceae; genus Microcoleus. The sequence goes on along the minus strand of JAICRN010000681.1, from coordinate 1,800 downwards.
CAATTGTGAACCGGAACACCTTCTGGGCACGACGACTGTTTTCTGGGTCAAAGAACTTCAGCTTCAACTAGCGGCTAGTATAGATCATTGCCTTACGAGCCGCTAGGATATTTTATTTTTTGTCGCGTCTGCCTACTTGTTAACTAATAACTTCCGACGAATGCCGTTTCTTCTCAATATATTGCTGGTGGTAATCCTCTGCCATATAAAATTCACCAGCAGGTTTGATTTCGGTGGCAATATCTTTATCGTATTTACCGGAAATTTGCAATTTTTGTTTGGAGAGGCGAGCGGCTTTTTCTTGTTCCCAATTGTGATAAAAAATCACAGACCTGTACTGCTCCCCTCTATCGGGGCCTTGGCGATTGATTTGGGTAGGATCGTGACAGTTCCAGAATACATCTAGCAGTGTTTCGTAACTCACCTGCCATCGATCGTACTCTAGCAGGACGGCTTCAGCGTGACCCGTGACTCTGGCGCAAACATCCAGGTAGCAGGGATTCGGCCAGTGACCTCCGGTGTAGCCCGCAGCAGTCGAGACGACACCCGCAACGGCGCGAAACTTGTGTTCAACTCCCCAAAAACAACCGGCGGCAAATGTGGCTTTTTCCATCGTGTTACTCATCGTATTGCGCTCAAACTCGGCACTAAATTATGGTTGACATATTCCCATTAGTGTGCATTCCCAAACCAATCGCGGTTGTACGTAGTTTAGCAAATATTGTCGTGCTTTTTCCAAGGTTTCTAAGGGCGATCGACTAATTCCGCCTGCCAAAAATTGCTGCCAGTAACAGTGCTGTAAATAATCGATTAACCACAACTGAGATTCAGTATCTAAAGTTTTATCAATTTCCTTGGCCACTTCCAAAGCAGACCGCAGATTTTGAGGCAACTGCTTCACCTTTTGCAGCAAATCATCGGGTATTGATTGCAGTTGCTGCCAAATAGCAATTGCCTCGCCAGGACTTCCCTGAGCCATCCCCAGTACCTCGGGATGGGATAAAATATCTGCGAATCCGGCTTGCTGCAAAACTTGTGCCATTGCTTCGGGATTCAGCCGAGAAAACTGGATTTTTTGACAGCGGGAAATCAAAGTGGGCAGCAAAGCTTCCAATGTCGGAGCAATTAAAACGAGCGCTGCTTTTCCCGGTTCTTCTAATGTCTTCAACAAGCCGTTAGCTGCTCCCTCGCCCATTGTTTCTGCTTGTTCCAAAACTACGACTGAACGCGCCGCTTCTAGTGGCGGTCTGCTGAGAAATTCACCGATTTCTCGAACTTGTTCTAAGCGAATTTGTGGCGGTGCTTTCCGCTTTAAACCGGCTTCCTCTGCTTCCTTTGGCGACAGCCGTTTGCCTTGGTTCATGTAAGTGGGTTCTACCCAGAGCAAGTCTGGATGATTTCGCTGCCGCACGCGATTTTGCACGGAGGCTATTAGTCTGGTTTCGGGAAGATTGGCTGAGAATAAAAGCTCAATGAAACACTGGGCTGCTAAACTTTTGCCGATGCCGTTAGACCCGACAAATAAATAACCGGGAGCAATTCGGTTTCGCTCGACTGCTTGTGTTAGCAATTCTACTGCTTGATTTTGTCCGATTAATGATGTGAAATAATTCATGTTAGCTCAGGCAGAAGGAAGTTCGGCAACGGATTTGGTAACGGATGTAACGGATATTAGGAAGCAGGATGAAGGAATAAAGTTTAGCTATAGTTTCAGCAATTAAGAACATATTAAACGTCGGGCGCGGTTGCTATAATACCAAAAGGTTATTGTGTTTTAACGGACTGCTAAATAATTGTTTG
>JAICRN010000387.1 GCA_025937335.1 Microcoleus sp. TY_ISSM_2_bin.22 | reverse complement strand
TTGTTTGTCGGGCGCTGGATTTATTTGGAAGGACAGCGGACAGGAGTTTGGACGGTTCATTCTTTGGCTTTGTGTTTGTTTGCTGGGCCGATGGGATTGCTTTCTCATATTGTAACTGCTTGGATTACTCAAAGGTTTTTCCCTAGTTCTGAGGCGGCGGAAACTGTTAGTTCATCGGTTTAAGCAGAGGGTTTTTAATACCTTGGATATTATATCGCATCCGGTTGCATCGGAATAATTAAACCGCGAAGGCGCAAAGGACGCGAAGGAATAGAAAGAAGAAAATGCAGTTCTTCCTTCGCGCTCTTGGCGTCTTCGCGGTTCATTTAATCTTACTACCTAACAGAACTCGATCTAATACAAGTCCGAATCAAACGGAATTGATATCAATCATCTATTTCTGGACGCAGAACGTAATTATCTAGGGTGCACCTGAAGCACTTTACCGCTAGAAGTTGGCTTGGGGCAGGTTTATAAGTATCTAGTATGTGAATTGCAGATAGGGTGAACTCGCCCGTACAGAATTTTAAGAATTGGCTAGGGGCAGGACTAAACGAGCGACAATTAAATTATTTTCTAACATTTCTAAAGACAAGTTTCCCCCCATTAAGCGTACTGCTCGCTGACAAATTAAGAGATTTTGCACGATCGACCTATTGGAACTAGAAACGGCTAATATATCGGGTTGGGAACCGCCGTTGAAGGCAGCAATTAACTGTCGATCGCACGCGCCACTATCGATCACAGACAATTCTAGCAAACCTTCCCCCAACAACTCAAAGCGAATCTCAATCTTGTCACCAACTCCAGAGCGCCTGCAAGCAGCCGCCAGCAATTCGCACAGGATCAAATCCAGCTTGATACTGTCCCCGCGAACGCTCAAAGTCTGGCCAGCAGGCATCGGCACAGCAGTTTCTCTGTGGACTTCCAGCAAGACTTGCGACTGTTTGACCAGGGAGGCCGTTCGATCGATCGAACGCCTCAGCAAAGCGCTCACAGGCACCGCATCTTGTCCGAATTGCAACCGCCACTGTTCCTGTTTCAGCAGCAAATGGGTTGACCCCAAAGCATTGCCAATTTGCCGCAAAACCTGTTGGTAGCGCAAAGTTTTCAGAGCATCCTTTTGTTCCTTCGCCGACTGGAAAATCGACTGACTCAACTCCCCCAACTCCTTCACCCCCGCTGCCAGAGTGCGGTAAAACTCCTCAAAACGGCGCTGTTTGTACCAATTGAGCAGCTCCAGATCCAATCGCTGCGACTCGTGGGCCGATTGCACCGCCAAATACCTGCGCCACCAAGCCAACTGAGATGCCATCGAGCTGAGCAAACTTACCGACAACTCCGACCACTGGCGGCCCGGAGCGTCTGCAGCCAGCACAATGCCCGCTGGAGCGTGTTCTGGGGCCGTCCGCAGGGCCACCGTCAGAATCTCGCCAATTCCCGGACTGCGCAGCCACCGCTTCGTCGCCAGTGGCAGTTGGCTCGTGCTCTGTTGCAGCACGCCCCCTTCTGCCAGGGTTTGTTGGATCAAAGCATCTGTTTGGACAGGAATCACCGCCTCGGGATTGAGGGCAAATACGGGATTGGCAGCTAGCGCCGTCGCAATTAAACCTTCCTCCTCACCGGGATTCCAAGTAATTACGGCTACTAAAGGACAGGAAATTGTCTGGGAAACGTGCTGAGCAAAGTTGCGATCGAGCTTTTGCAGCGGCAACTCTGGGAACATCGTCGGTGAAGCAGCAGATATCGGTTGCCCAGATTGCTCCTCAGGAGAATGCTGCAAAACCGCCAAACCCGATTTGAGCGCTCGCTCAAATTGCTGATATTTGTCGATTTCCGCACTCTGCTGCCAGGAGTGCAGGATCAATCCTAGCTGTTGGCTCACTAGCCGAACTAATTCTTGCTCAGATCGCCTCCAAGTGCGAGTTGCACTGTGCCCGACAACCAGTAAACCCTCGATCGATTTGCGATTGGCGATTTTAGATTTTAGATTGGGGTTTTCTCCCTCTTCCTTTTTCGCCCGAGTGGTCGATGCCACAAGCGATCGCACCCCCGCCTCCGCCAGCACTTCCCGCCAAGCACCCAACCGCCGGTCTTCTTCCCAATTTTCAATAGCCAGAGGTGCGCTTTCTTGCAACAGCCCCACGTCAGCCACATCGAGGGCGTTGAGTGGCGACGCCACTGGCCTGCGGTTGCGGGGGAAATTTTGGCAGACAATCTCAAAGCGATTTTGTTCTTCGCCGTACAGCAGCAGCAAAAAGTATTCGCATTTGAGCCGCCCGCACAACTGCTCGGCGGTATTTTTCAAAGTCGCCTCCCAGTCAGCATCGCTGTAGATGGCGCGAGCTATTCCGGCAGTTAAATCTCGATCGATCTCTGTTTGCTGAATCCTCTCCTCCATCTCCGACATAGGAGCCGTCAGAGCCACTAACCGCGCCACTCCCTGCAAGTAATGTTTTTCATTGTCTTGCCAAATCCGGGGCTCGCCGGCTTCGACTGCCAAAAATCCCAACAATTCCCCTTGTGAAACAATCGGCGCAGCCAACAGAGAGCGAGCGCGGATTTGCTGCATCAACCGCCCCGTCAGCTCAGTTTTCAGAGAACTTTGAGATTCACCGATCCAAACCATTTCTTCCCTGCCCAAAGCCTGATAAAACTCTCCCAAGTCTTGGACGGTGATGCCCGAAGCCAGTCGCTCCGGCCCGCCCAAACCCGGAGCAACTTGGCGGTTGCTGACTCGCCGCCAAAAATAGCGCCGCTCTCGCTCGAACCAATAAATATTGGTGCGCGTGGGTTCGATAAATTCATGAGCTTGTTCGACAACCGCTTGCAAGTATTGGTCGAGCGATCGCAGTTCCCCCAACTGCGAAATCAGCGCTAAAAGAGACTCGTCTGGGTGTTTGACTTGTTGTCGCTGCCAGTCTTTTTCTATTTGGTAAAGAGCAGTTGCCAGCGCTCCAAATACGATCGCCAACTGCGTTTTTTCCCCCGACTTTGGCGACGAGCCCCACTCGTCAGTGCCGAGCAAAATCACGCCGTAGCAGCGGTCTTTGTAGCGCAGCGGAAACAGAGTCGTGCCTTGAATGTTGAAAGTTTGAGCTGCTTTGCGCCATTCTCCGGCTCTACTTTCCGATCGCAAATCCGGGACTCCCACCGGTCGGAGCTGAATCACCACTTGTTCCAGCAAATCCCCCGGACTCAGAGCAAACCGCTGTTTGAGAAAAGACAGGTCGCCGTTAGGAGTTATCCCACCTTTCCCGAACAATCTGTGGGCCTGTCGATCGTACAACCCGATCCAAATCAACCGCCAGTCAAATTCCGCTTGCAAGTAACCGAGTGTGGTCGAAAGCAGCACTTCAACATTCTCCTCTTCTCGCAGAGTCTGGAGAACGCGCTCTAGGGCCGCGATTTGTTCGTCTAAATCCTTCGGTCTTTGCTGCTGCCCCATTTCCAAGCTTCCCCGCACCTTTGTTCAATTTAAAATTACAAACTTAAAACTTTAAAAAATTAAAATGGAAAAGAATCAACTTATAATATAATCGTCTCACTTATCCTTTCGTCTCAAACATTGAAGAGAGTCGATCGAAGTTGAAGTAACAACCTCGTCTTTGCTGTCGGCTCGTGGATACTTTTATTTCCCTTCTCATTTCTCATTTGTAAACTGCCCCAGTACAAGTCATTGGATATTTATCAATCAGGTGTACGGCCACTGTTGTTTTCCGTATTGAAAACCGATGCCGAGTGGCTGCACAACCGCACTCTTCAAGTCCTCGAACTCGCAGCCCGAACTCAGTCCAACCCCGCAACCAGCCAAATGCTCTCCAGATTGCAGAAATCTTTGGGAGTGCAAGATTCTCGCCTCGAACAATCTTTGTGGGGACTGAGCTTTAAAAATCCTGTCGGCTTGGCTGCGGGATTTGATAAAAACGGCGTAGCTGCTGACATTTGGGCAAATTTTGGCTTTGGCTTTGCCGAACTCGGCACTGTCACTTGTCAACCGCAGCCGGGAAACCCCCAACCTCGCTTGTTTCGCTTGACGGAGGACAGTGCAGCCCTCAACCGCATGGGATTTAACAATCAAGGAGCCGCGGCAATGGCAGCCCGGTTTCAGGCAGCACAGAAACAGTCAAAATTCGATGCCTCGCGCCCCATGCCTCAGTCTCCATTCCCCTTGGGCATCAATCTCGGTAAATCTAAGGTAACACCGTTAGAGCAAGCAGCAGCCGACTATTTGGAGAGTTTTAAGCTGCTGAAAGATTGGGGCGACTATTTTGTAGTCAACGTTTCCTCTCCGAATACGCCGGGGTTGCGATCGCTCCAAGATGCTGCTGGGCTTAGCACAATTTTGGAAATTTTGCAACAAGAAAATCAGGGAACCAAGCCAATTTTAGTCAAGATTGCGCCGGATTTGGAACCAGAGGCGATCGCATCAATCCTCGACTTAGCAAAAACCTACCAACTAGCAGGAATTATCGCCACAAATACCACCATCCGCCGCGACGGATTGAAAACACAAATATTGCCAGAAACAGGCAAACCAATCGCCGAAGAAGCCGGGGGAATTAGCGGCCTTCCAGTGCGAGAGCGATCGACACAAGTAATCCGATTTATCTGGCAATATACAAAAGGCGAATTACCCATAATTGGAGTTGGCGGCATTTTCACCGCCGAAGATGCTTGGGAAAAAATAGCCGCCGGTGCGAGTTTAATTCAAGTCTACACTGGTTGGGTTTACGAAGGGCCTTGGATGGTGCGCCGGATTCTACAAGGGTTGTTGCAAAAGTTAGAAGAACGCGGATTGAGTTCTATTTCTGAGGCAGTAGGTTCGGACAATCAATAGACACAGGAGTGAAAAGCAAGTCTTGGGCAGGCAGGAAGCCTGCCCCACAAGAATTGTTGAAGAAGTCTAATAAATTGTTGCAACAGGATTTACCCCACATTCCGCAGGTCTTTAAATAGAATTGATGGTTATAAAATTTAAAAATTCAAGCCTGAAGTGATTACTGGGTAATCACTTCAGGCTTTTTTGAGATATAATGAACGAATGAGGAGCCAAGAGGAAAAAACCATGAATGAGCATCAAGAAGCCATAAAAGTCCTAAATTTAGACCATCTAGGAATAGTAGCAGGCATAATAGACGAGATGGAATTAGTAGAAGAAGTCAATAAAATAGTAGGAATAACAACCCAAGAAATGCTCAGCCCAGGACAAGTCATGAAAGCAATGATTTTGAATGGACTAGGATTTTTAAGCGCCCCATTATACATATTCGAGGAATTTTTCGTAGGAAAAGCAACATCACATTTAATAGGAAAGGGAATACTACCCGAACATCTAAACGACGATAGACTGGGAAGAGCCCTCGATAAATATTATCAAGTGGGAACCACAAAACTCTTCACAACAATCGCCATAAAAGCCGCCCATAAATTCCAAGTAAAAATGAACAGCATCCATTTAGATGGAAGTTCAATGTATGTACAAGGAGAATATAAAAACCAAGTTGAAAACAGCGACCAAACAGAAAAAGAACCGGGATCAGAAACATCAGAAATAAAACCAATAGAAATAGTTTACGGATACTCCCGAGACCATCGACCCGACCTCAAACAATTTATCATAGACATGATTGTAACAGGAGACGGAGACATACCACTGTATCTAAAAATAGATTCAGGAAACATCGACGACAAAAGCGTATTCGTATCAAGACTAAAAGAATTCAAAAAGCAGTGGACATTTGAAGGAATCT
>JAICRN010000766.1 GCA_025937335.1 Microcoleus sp. TY_ISSM_2_bin.22 | reverse complement strand
TAGTTTGATGATATTTTCGCTGTCAAAATAGATGGGATTCGGTGCAAAAGAAGCGGCAGCAGAGTGTTCGATTCCTTGGTCTACGGGCAGGATGGATAAATAGCCGGTATTCGCCAAGCGTCCGCTAGAATAGAGTTGCTGAAGCGATCGCAAAACTTGGGGAGATCGATCGGTTTGAGCAAAAATGCGATCGACCCAATCCGGGCCCGGCAGGTGCAACAAATCTTTAGAAACTTTCGCTTGATGGGTGAGCAACCCTTCGGCTTCGTCGCCAAGCCAAGATTCGATCGAACTGGGAACTGATAGTGTAGCTGTCATACAGATTTCCCTCTCAATTTCAATTGCAGGCTGATGATTGCAGACATTAACCTTGATGATATTGTAGCGAAAAATCATATTTTCCATCCCGTCAACGATCGATCGAGTTTTTAACAAGTTAGAGACAACAGCAACTAGGACGCGCTACTCTATAATAAGCTGGCAGTTCAGCCGGATCGGCGCTGCCAGCGATCGCCGATCGATTCACAACTTTGCCATCACAATGTCACACACTTACTTTGATTCTGAAAACGGTCACAAATCCTTCGAGATGCCCGGTGCTCGGCCGCATTACAACCCCGATCGCCCCGGTCAAGTAGAGCATATTTTCCTCGACTTAGTGCTGGATATTCCCAAACAAAGCTTTCGCGGCACTTGCAGCATCCGCCTCAATCCAGTCCGCAGCGGCATTGACAAATTAACATTAGATGCGGTAAACCTCAATATTAAATCGGTAAAAATTGGCGAAACAGATCAAAATTTCGACAGCGACGGCGAAGTCCTGCAAATTCACCTGCACGAACCAACAGAAGCTTACCAACCAATTACTATTGCGATCGAATATTCGGTCGAAAAACCACAGCGCGGTCTCTATTTCGTCGGCCCGGACAAACACTATCCAGACAAGCCCACTCAAGTTTGGACTCAAGGCGAAGACGAAGATTCCCGTTTCTGGTTTCCCTGTTTCGACTATCCCGGACAGTTGGCAACTTCGGAAATTCGAGTGCAAGTTCCGAGACAACTCTTTGCTATTTCCAACGGCGAATTAATTAGCACAACAACCGACGGTGCTGATAAAATTTATCATTGGTCGCAAACCCAGGTACACCCGACATATTTAATGACATTAGCAGTCGGAGATTTTGCCGAAATTAAAGACGAATGGAACGGCAAACCCGTTAATTATTACGTGGAAAGAAGCCGCGAAGCAGACGCTAGACGCAGCATGGGCAAAACGCCTCAAATGATTGAATTCTTCTCTGAAGCATTTGGCTATCCTTACCCTTTTCCCAAATACGCTCAAGTCTGCGTCGATGATTTCATCTTTGGCGGTATGGAAAATACTTCAACAACTTTGCTAACAGATAGGTGCTTGCTAGACGAACGCGCCGCCCTCGACAATCGAGGTACTGAAAGCTTAGTCGCCCACGAATTAGCTCACCAGTGGTTCGGGGATTTAGTAGTAATTAAACATTGGTCTCACGCTTGGCTGAAAGAAGGCATGGCTTCTTATTCTGAGGTGCTGTGGACTGATAAAGAATATGGCAAAGAAGACGCGGCTTACTATATGTTAAATGAAGCCCGCAATTATTTAGCTGAAGACAGTTCTCGCTACCGCCGCCCGATCGTTACTCACGTTTACCGCGAAGCAATCGAATTGTACGATCGCCATTTGTACGAAAAAGGCGCTTGCGTCTATCACATGATTCGCGCCGAGTTGGGCGACGAATTATTTTACAAAGCAATTCACACTTTTGTGCGGGATAACGCTCACAAAACTGTAGAAACTATCGATTTGCTCCGGGCTATAGAAAAGGCTACCGGTCGCAATCTCATGTTTTTGTTTGACCAGTACGTTTATCGCGGCGGTCATCCAGATTACAAAGTTGCTTATTCCTGGGATGGCGACAGCAAATTAGCAAAAGTGACTGTAACACAAACTCAGGTAAAAAACAGCAAAAATGGCAACGGCAACGGCAACGGTAACAGCAAAGATTTATTCGATCTGAAAATTCCGATCGGCTTCGGTTACAAGCCGGAAAAAGAGGCATACGAGGACAGTTCTGCACCTTTCACCCATAACCTAAAAACTTTCACAGTTCGAGTAAACGAACGCGAGCAAAGCTTCTATTTTCCCCTAGAAGAGAAGCCTGCCTTTATCAGTTTTGATGTCGGGAATAAATACTTAAAAACAGTTATTTTAGAATATGGAGTTGCGGAACTAAAAGCTCAGTTGCAATTCGATCCCGACCCGGTTTCCCGGATTTACGCGGCCCAAGCTTTGGCGAAAAAGGGAGGACTGGAAGCGGTAAAAACGCTGTCAAAAGTTCTCAAAAAAGAGCCGTT
>JAICRN010000652.1 GCA_025937335.1 Microcoleus sp. TY_ISSM_2_bin.22 | reverse complement strand
GGCAGGATGTGTTAATGATTGAAGAAGAACAGCAGGCTTTTTTGCAGAATCCAGAAAGAAAGAGTTATGAATTAAATCGGGCTTTAGCCAGCGTGCAAAGGTTGATGAGAAGTCAGGCGGAAATAGGGTAATTCAATAGCAGATTGAAATCTGCACAGGCTAATATGTATATTTCACAAAAATCATGGAAGTACAACCGAGGGAAATTCGGCGTTATATTATAAGTGATGGCAGAGTTCCTTTTGCTGAGTGGATAGATTCCCTGCGCGATCGCAATACGAGAGCTAAAATTAACAATAGGCTAAGACGAGTAAGTCTTGGCAATCTGGGAGATTACCGATCAGTAGGAGGAGGGGTTTTTGAACTTAGGATTGACTGGGGGCCAGGCTACCGCGTCTACTTCGGACAAATCGGATTAACAATTGTGCTTCTCCTCTGCGGGGGCGATAAAAGCACTCAAGATAGAGACATCCTCAAGGCTAAGGAGTATTGGGCAGAATATGAAGAACGTGATAGCGCAAACCAGTGATAGCTGGCTGAACGCACTAATTGAATCTCTAAAAAACCCCGCAGAAGCTGCGGCTTACCTGAGTGTGGCTTTAGAAGCAGAATCACCGGATTCTCAACTGCTGCGGGCGGAAATTCAAGACGTAATTGATGCACGTTTGCTGGCGAACAATCTTTCAAAGCAAGCTAAAGTACATCACGAGGCACTCGATCAAATGCTTTCGGAAAGTGGCGCTTCTGAAATTTACACTTTGATCGCGTTATTGGATGCGTTAGGATTTAGGCTAACAGTTACTTTAAAAGAAGATGAATTGGCGATCGGGGAATGAAACCGATCGCAATTCATCTGCGTTAATCTGCGTCTATCTGCGGTCAAAAAAATCTAAATTCCGCCTGCACAAACTTTACTTTTTAGGCCGCTGCTGCTGGTAAACGCTGATAACTTTATCGGCATAAGTAGCTGTTGCCCCACTTTTACAAGCTGCCGAGTCCCCTGTCATCCACCAGCAAGCGGCGCGGCGTACAGCGGTTAATTCATTGTTGCTGCTAGCTTTGTATTCGTCGCGCAGCAAATCGCCCACGATACAGGTAACAATTGATTTGGCTTTTGTCGCGTCGGCCTCAAATTGTTGGGGTGTTAAATCTTGTTTGGTACAGAATTTTGCCCAACGCGAAATATTGCCCGGTAAAACTTGCCACTGACTGTACATTCCGTCATTTGCCGCTTGTGGCGGGGCGGCTTGTCGCAGCGCTTCTACAAGGGCGGAAATTTGCGCGTCGGTGACTGCTTGCGCTGTGGCTGGAAGTGCTTGCAATCCGAGGCTAATTATCAGGCTGCCGAATAGTAGATTGGTTTTTGCGATCGATTTAAAATTCATTCACAATGCCCTGTTTGATTTAAACTTTGTTTCCTCAAACAAGGTTTACTATTTTGTCGCTCGAATGCCTCTGTCTTAAGTATGATTTGGTTGTTGAATGGACTGTCGATCGCACTTACGAGAGAAATTGTTAATCAAGTACGATAAAATCATGGAACTACAACGAGAGAGAAATTCGCAACTACCTGAGAGCAGATGGGACAAATCCTATTGAAGATTGGTATAACTCGCTCCGGGATACCGCAGGCAAAAACAGGATTCGGTTAAGGCTTAAGCGAGTCATGACTGATAATCTAGGAGATTGTAAGTCCGTTGGAGAAGGAGTTTTTGAACTCAAAATTGACTTTAGCCCTGGATATCGGCTTTACTTGGGACAAGTCGGGCTGACAATTGTACTTCTGCTAATAGGTGGAGATAAGAGCACTCAAGAGCGAGATATTGGCAAAGCTATTCAATATTGGAGAGACTATGAAAGACGTGAAAGCACCAACGAGTAGGAGTTACCAAGAATTTCTGCTCGAATCTCTGAGAAATGCCGAAGAAGCTGCAGGTTATATCGAGGTGACATTGACAGAAGCCAAGAATGAACCTAAATTGCTCCAAACGGTAATCAAAGACGTTGTAGATTCCCGGCTCAAGTTCAAAAATTTATCAGAGTCAGCTCAACTTAAATGGGAAAAGCTTGATAAGATGTTAACCGAAAGTGCAGGTTCGGAAATCTATAGTTTGGTAGCACTGCTCGAAGCATTAGGATTTAAATTAAGAATTAATATAGCTGATATTGAGTTGTCTGCTGAATGTACTACGGATCGCCCTACGATAGAAATTGCCGATCGACTGCGATAAAATTATGGAAGTACAAGCGAGGGAAATTCGACGTTACATCCGACCTGATGGCAGGATTCCTTTTTTAGAGTGGTACTATTCCCTACGAGATGGCAAAGCCCAAGTTAAGGTTGATGCAAGGCTTGAGCGAGTTAGTCTCGGCAATCTGGGGGATTATAAGTCAGTCGGAGATGGTGTCTGCGAACTCAGGATTAACTACGGCCCTGGCTACCGGATTTATTTTAGACAAATAGGAGCGACAATTGTGCTTCTGCTCTGTAGTGGGGATAAAAGTACCCAAGAACAAGATATTCTCAAAGCGAAGGAGTATTCGGCCGACTATGAAAGAAATGAAAATGCCTACCAGCGATAGCTACCGCGAGTCCCTAATTGAATCTCTCAAAGATGCCGAACACGCTGCTGGTTTTATCGGGGCTATCTTGGAAGAAAAAGACCCTGAACCCGCACTTTTGAGAAATGCCATCAGAAAGGTAATTGAGGCTCGAATCAGGATGAATGCTCTTTCGGAGTCAGCAAAAGAACATCACGAAAAACTCGACAAGATGCTGACTGAAAGCGGCGGTGCGGAAATTTACAGTTTGGTAGAACTGCTCGAAGCGTTAGGATTTAAACTAGAAATTACTGTCGCAGATATTGAGTTGCCCGCTGACTCGGAATCAACGGAGATTGGGGAATCAGAATTATCGCCAGAACCAGCTAATTTCTAGCTGATTGTAGCCTTATTTCGATCGCAGTAAAGGTTAATCTAGATTATCGGTTGTGTGGGGGCGGGTTTATATAAATTGTTTGCCGGCCTCAAATATTATTTGTAAAACCCGCCCCTACAGCCCATCGTAGGGGCGGGTTTCACCAACCATTTATGTTAGAAACCTACCATCTCAAAAACCCGCCCCGCCCAACGACAAATCCGCAATTAGTTATATCATCGCAGTTCGATCGCTCTCATACCAATTCACTATGAAGGTACACTAAAATATAGGGTAAAAGTAGAGTACATCCAATATGGCGAACAAACTTCAGGTACAAATCCAGGAAACGGTTGAGGAACTAGAGCATCGACTCGAACG
>JAICRN010000202.1 GCA_025937335.1 Microcoleus sp. TY_ISSM_2_bin.22 | reverse complement strand
CTGGCTACTGCAAATACTTGGGCGAAATGGTTGGCTTGTCCTGAATCTGTGACGTAAATTAAGCGTTTTGCGCCGTCTTCTTTTATCCGGTAGCGCACGGCGGCTAAATCGGTTGTGGCGTAATTGTAGCCACCGTCGGTTTTTTGGACAATTAGCGGCAGTGGTTCGCCTTCTTTATTGGTAAAACCCTCTACAAAAACGCATTTCGCGCCGTCACTTTCTACTAGCAAACCTAGATTGGTTAAATCTTCGACTACAGCGGGCAATAAGGGATTGTAAAACGATTCGCCGCGTTCGGTTAATTTGATATCCAGCAAGTCGTAGATTACTTGGAATTCGCGGCGCGATTGATCGCACAGCAATTTCCAAGCGCGGCGGGTGTCTTCGGCGCCTGCTTGCAGTTTTACTACTTCTTGGCGGGCGGTTTCTTTGAAGGTTTCGTCTGTGTCAAAGCGCTGTTTTGCTTGGCGGTAAAATGCGACTAAATCGCCTAAATCTAGGGCGTCAGCGGTGGTGAGGGCTTCGGGGTGAACTTCGCGCAAGTATGCGATCAGCATTCCGAATTGGGTGCCCCAGTCGCCGATGTGGTTGATTCTGAGTACGTCGTGGCCTTGAAATTCGAGGATGCGGGCGATCGCATCTCCGATGATTGTCGATCGCAAATGTCCGACGTGCATTTCTTTGGCTATATTCGGACTGGAAAAGTCGATCGCAATTGTCTGAGGCGTTTTCGCCGATTCAATCCCCAAACGCGAGTCTGCCGCGATCGCACTAATTTGCGCTTCCAAATAAGCGGGTTTGAGCTTCAAATTGATAAAACCTGGGCCGGCGATTTCTGGGGTTTCGCAGATGTCGGCGATGTCGAGATTTTCGATGATTGTCGAGGCGATCGCCCGCGGCGGCTTTCCTAACTTTTTCCCCAAACTCATCGCCGCATTGCACTGAAAGTCCCCAAAGTTGGGATTGCTGGCGGCGGCTAGCATCGGATCTGCGCCTGCATAACTTTCGCCGAATGCAGCGGTGAATGCTTTTTCAAATTTTACTTTTAACTGTTGGGCGATCGAGTTCATGTTTAATATTTTGATTGGATGTTTATTTTAAACTCTAGATTCAGCACTTTTTGCCAATAATACTCTTACTACTTACGTAATTTCCCTCTGGTTCTCTCCCTCTGGCCCTCTGGCCCTCTCCCCAGCTACTAGGAAATTTTGTACTTAGCTTTGAGCTGCTGATGCGATTGAAAGCACTGGCAGTGCTAACACACAGTACATTTTATCACAGTTGCGATCGCTACACAAATTTAAAAATGTCACATCAAGTCCATGATCTCGATCGCTAAATAATTTTGTTAAATCGCTTACATTAAGGTATGTTAAAATTTTTTTAAGGCTCCCAAAAATCCTACGAAAGGAAGTAGTTATGTTACCTCAACCTATTTTTGGCGATCGTTCTCTGACCCAAGCCTTTTATCAAGCAGTAATCGATCGCTTCTACGACGGTTTCAGTCTCTCCACCCAAGCACTATTAGGAGAGTGTACCCTCGGCTTCGCCCCTTGTCCCGATGGAGTCAAAACCTTTTTCATCATCGCGCCAAGTCTGGATGCAGCAGAGCAACTAATTGAAAAAATCGACAGTATTTTGGAGCGAGTTGGCGAACTCATGGCTGGAGTCGGACAAGTTGCCCTGTGCATAGTTCCCGCCGGCAGCGAAGCAGAGAAATCGGTCGATCTGCAAGACTTAGAAAAAGTTCCCCCGGATTGTCTGGCTTGCAAATTCTTTACAATTATATGGGCCGATGCTGCGGCCGATCGATAAAATTGACAGTTAGCAACCAGCAACTGTACAAGGCTGGGCTGAACCTGTCCCTGTGTCGGCGCGGGGTAGATTGTCTATTAGTTACATTCCCTAGAATTCTCGGGCAAAGGGTGCAGGTAATTCGCTCGTTTGCAAGACGGCACTCGCTATCGAAGGTAAGTGTTAAACGGGAGCATCTCAATGAAAGCAGCAAAGCTAGAAATCTCAGTTTTGAGGCCCGAGGCTGCAAGGAAAGAAGGAAGGAACCCGAAGAAGTGTTTTTACAAGTATGAGAGGTTCCCGTGTTAAACAAGCAGGCAATATATATATCAAATACCTGCTTGTCAGTCGATGCGATCGGTCCATCTGATTTTTACCTGCCGGCTCAAACAGCGGTGCATCTACATTTGTACCCCCAAAGTCGGTAGCTAAAAAGTCGCACCAACCCTTCTGGGCATCTCGCTTCAAAAGACAGCAGCAGGAATTAGGCGTTATCGCTGGAAAATAGAGTTTTGCGAAATATCTGCTCGTGTTCGTAATAAGCAGAAAAATTCTCCAAAATAGATAAGACTTGCACAACTTTACCTCAGAAACCCGGTTTATTCGTATATTTCTCGTTGCTAACGCAAAGTTTTTATATAAACCGGGTTTCTAGCCCCGTACTTCATATTCACGGTTCGCTGGGTACCTGACAGAAAATAAGTTGTTTGTGGGCGAGTCACAAGCCATACACAGAGCAAAGATTAACTAAAAAAAGAGGATGAGTTTCGCAGTGGCACGCTGGAACAGCAGTGCGATCGCATCCAGCAGCAAACAGAGTTTGTGAAAAATTTAACTTGAAAATTTTAATAATGAAAAATTATAGATAAAATGAGCGATTCAATCTAAAATCTAAATTCAGAAATCTCCAATCTCAAATCAAGGCATCATGGTAAAACTGACACCGAACCCCAGCTTTAGTTTAACAATTCGCGTTGCTCTGCCCAACAAGCCTGGAATGCTAGCGAGAGTCACCAGCGCGATCGCATCTGTCGGCGGCAACTTCGGTCAAATCGACTTGATCGAGCAAACCCGCGCCACTACCGTTCGCGATATCACCGTCGATGCTTACAGCACCGAACACAACGAAGAAATACTCCAAGCAGTGAAAGCGCTGCCGGATATCAAAGTGATGGACGTGTACGATCGCACTTTCAACTTGCACCGCGGCGGAAAAATCAGCGTAGTTAGCAAAATTTCCCTCAAACGCCAGTCAGATTTGGCAATGGCATACACCCCTGGAGTCGGCCGCATCTGCACTGCGATCGCCAATGACCCCGAACAAGTTTACAACCTCACAATCAAACAAAATACTGTTGCCATTGTTACTGACGGTAGCGCAGTTTTGGGACTGGGAAACCTCGGCGCTGCCGCCGCACTGCCAGTCATGGAAGGCAAAGCCATGTTATTTAAAGAATTTGCAGGCATTGACGCCTTTCCTATCTGTTTGAATACCCAAGATACCGAGGAAATTATTCGCACAGTGCAGAATATCGCCCCGGTTTTTGGCGGCGTTAACCTCGAAGATATTTCTTCTCCCCGCTGCTTTGAAATCGAAGCAAGATTGCGGGAAACCTTAGATATTCCGATTTTTCACGACGACCAGCACGGCACTGCGATTGTTAGTTTAGCAGCATTAATTAATGCCTTGAAACTCGTCAAAAAAACCATCGCAGAAGTGTGTATCGTGATTAACGGAGCCGGTGCGGCCGGAGTCGCGATCGCCCGCTTGCTGCGTAAAGCAGGTTCCGAAAACATCATCATGTGCGACTCCAAAGGCGTCCTCTCCCAAGACCGCACGGACATGAACCCAGAAAAACTAGAATTTGCTGTGCCTTCGAGCGGTACTTTGGAAGATGCGATCGCCGGTGCCGATGTATTTTTAGGCGTCAGCGCCCCCGGCGTGCTCACCCGCTCGATGGTGCGTTCGATGGCCGAGAATCCCATTGTTTTTGCAATGGCAAATCCCATTCCCGAAATTCAGCCAGAATTAATTGTGGAAGATGCGGCGATCGTAGCAACCGGACGCAGCGATTACCCAAATCAAATTAACAATGTTTTGGCATTTCCGGGGATATTTCGAGGTGCTTTGGACTGCAAAGCTGCCACGATTACGACCACTATGTATTTGGAAGCAGCTTATGCGATCGCCTCTTTAGTCAGCCCTTCCCAGCTTGACAAAGAACACATTATACCATCTGTTTTTGACGAAAGAGTTGCCATTGCTGTCGCCGGTGCAGTGCAGTTGGCAGCCCGATCCGAAGGTATCGCCCGCGATTAATTGAAGGAATGAGGAAGAAGGAAGAGGCCAGAAGTCACAGGCGATAAGTCGGAGCTTCGAGAGAAGATGCCATGTATTATAAATTCATGGTCTTTGTACCAGTTTTGTAGTTATTATTTTGGTATTTTTCTGGTTTCTTCTCATTCCCCCTTTCCTCTTCCCCGTTGATTATTAATCGTTTTTCTTTTCCCATCCTCTCTTTTTCCCTCTTTCTAGCCTCAACATTCCTCGGTGAAATCCCCTACAGGGCTCGTTGCCGAACTTCCCTCGAACCTCGAACCTCTTCCTTATTCCCTCGAACCTCAGAATCCATCCCTTACATCCCTTAAATCCGTCCTACAATCCGTTACGGAACTTCCTTCTTCTCTCTTCCTTAATCAAGGATAAAACTCACAGCAATAAACAAGATATAAAGATATAATTAAATAACTCAAATCCAGCTAGGTCAGATGCAAAGCCAGTTAGGAAAAGCCAAGCGCGAGCGCTCCAACCGCAAATTGTTAGAACACAGCCCCATCGGGCTAGCATTGTGCCGGACGGACGGGACTTTCCTCGACGTACACCCAGCTTTTGCAAGTATTATCGGCCGCACAGTTGCAGAAACTCTCCACCTCAACTATTGGGAAATTCAGCAAACACAGTGCGCTGGCAGAGAAAAATATCTAGATAGTCAAGCAAAAAATAGCTGTACGGGCCCGTGCGAAGCAGCATACAAACATAAAAACAACCATCTCGTACCGGTGCTAGTTTCCGAACGGGGAATTGAAACAAAGGGAGAGCGGGCGATTTGGGTGAGTGCTGAACAAATTTTTAATCCTCAGCATGAAAATAGCGAGCCGCTCGAATCAGCACCGCGCTGCAATTCTTCACGTCTAGAAAAATTGCTCGCAAAGCAGACAGCAGAACTGGCAAAAACGAAGGAACTACTCCAAGAAAAAATCGCCGAACTGGAACAGACCAAAGAAAAATTGCGTCTCCAAAGTCAAATTATCGACCAAATTCACGAGTCGGTGATTTCTACAGATATGGACGGCTCGATCGGCATTTGGAATCAAGCCTCCCAAAAGTTATACGGCTATCAAAAAACTGAGGCTATCGGACAGCACATTTCTCTAATTTATTCGCCTGAACAGCACGAATTTTTGTTAGAACAAGTAATCAAACCGGTACAAAAAAAAGGCGAGCCTGAAATAGAAGTTATCACACGCCGTAAATCAGGAGAAAATTTTTACTCGCACCTGATGCTTTCGCTATTGCAAGACAACACGGGAGAAGTTGTCGGGATGATTTGCTATTTAACAGATCTCAGCATTCGCAAAGCTTTAGAACAAGAATTAGTACAGAGACAAGCACTATTTGATGCCTTTTTTAAGGATGCGCCGACAGGACTTTGCATTTGGGACTCCCAACTGCGGTACGTGCAAATTAATCAATTTCTAGCAGAAATAAATTGCCTGAGTCCAGCAGAACACATCGGCAAGACTGTACGCGAAATATTGCCAAATATCGCTCCAATAATAGAGCCTTTGTACGAAGAAATTTTGAGAACGAAACAACCCTTAATTAACATCGAGATTAGCGGTGAAAATCCAAGAAAGCCCGGGTTGGTCCGACACCTGACAGGCTCTTATTTTCCCCTGCTCGACAAAGACGGCGAGGTTGTAGGCATCGGTGCAGTTGTAGTTGATATTAGCGATCGCAAACAAGCCGAAGCTGCGCTGCAAAAAAGCGAACAGCTTTACCGCACTATGGCAAGCAACTTTCCTAACGGTGCGGTGATTTTGTTCGATCCAGAAATGCGCTACACGCTGGTAGAAGGTACAGAATTAGCAGCAGTGGGGCTTTCTAAAGAATTGATGGAAGGCAAGACAATGTGGGAAGTATTTGACCCAGAGGTTTGCGCTGATATAGAGCCAACTTATCGGGCAGCACTGGCAGGAGAAACAGTTGTTACAGAATTTTTTTACAGCGATCGCGTTTACCTCGGTTATGCTTTGCCAGTGAGAAACGAACTGCAAGAAATTATCGGCGGATTGCTAATGACTCAAAACATTACCGCTCGCCAATTAGCAGAAGAAGCGCTGCAAAAAAGCGAGGAAAAATACAGGTGCATTGTCGAGACAGCAGATGAAGGAATTTGGATGATAGATACGGAGGGTAAGACTACTTTTGTCAACCAAAAAATGGCTGATATGCTCGGCTGCACTCCAGAGGAAATGATCGGGGCATCGCTATTTAATTTCATGGATGCAGAAGGCATCGCGCTCGCACATGTCAGTCTCGAACGCCGCCGTGAAGGAATTCGCGAACAGCTCGATTTTAAGTTCCGTCGCCGAGACGGCAGCGACTTGTGGGCGATGGTTTCTACTAATTCCTTGGCAGACAAACAGGGACGCTATGTGGGCGCTTTGGCAATGGTTGCCGACATTACCGATCGCAAGCAAACAGAAGCGGCATTGCAGCAGTCGGAAGCCAAATTTCGATCGCTCTACGAATTAACCAGTTTGCCTGTTTTGATGTTATGTGACAATGCCATCACCGATGCCAACACAGCCACCCTAAAACTATTCGGCTGCACCGCCCCGCAACAGTTGTACGGACAAAAC
Source organism: Microcoleus sp. TY_ISSM_2_bin.22 (assembly GCA_025937335.1). Taxonomy (GTDB): domain Bacteria; phylum Cyanobacteriota; class Cyanobacteriia; order Cyanobacteriales; family Microcoleaceae; genus Microcoleus. The sequence continues at coordinate 1,896 of JAICRN010000202.1, read as the reverse complement.
CCTGGCAAACTCTCACCTCCTTTCCAACCCAACGGCAGAGATTCTTTGAGCTTGGTTAACGAAATGATGGATCTCGCCTTTGAACGGGGAAACCACCGCTTTGATTGGGTTCACCGCCGTTTAGACGGTACTGATTTTCCCGCAGAAGTCGTGCTGACAATCATCGAAGTTGGAAATCAAAAAATTATCCAAGCAGTGATCCAAGATTTAACGGATCGCAAACTTGCAGAAGAAACTTTAGTGCGATCGGAACAAGCGCTCATACAGCAAGCTCAGCGAGAACTACTGCTCAATCAAATTGCCAATCAAATCCGCACTTCTTTGGATTTAGACACTATTTTAGAAACCGCCGTTCAAGAAATTCGCAATGTGATGCACCTAGATTTGTGCATCTTCACTTGGTATCGCCCCAACAGCAATCCTCCGGTTTGGGACGTAACTTGCGAAGCGAAGAATGCAGATTTGCCGAGTAGTCTCGGCACTTATCCTGTAGATGACAAATCTCGTCTCGCAGTGCGACAGATTTTGCGGCGAGAAATTCTGCGAATTGATGATGTCAGCACTGTTGAAGATGTAGAATTGCGCGAAGTTTTCCAGGCTTCAATATTTAACTCAGTGCTGTCGCTGCCAATTCATACTGCTTCCGGCGATATTGGCGCGATTACCTGCTATCAGGCTGTGTCCGTGCGAAATTGGAGCGACTCTGAAGTCGAACTGATGCAAGCGGTGGTCGCTCAAATTGCGATCGCGATCGACCACGCGGAACTCTACACCCAAACTCGCACAGCAGCCCGATTAGCTCAAGCTCAAACTCAACAGCTAGAACAAACTTTACACGAGCTCCAACGCACCCAAACTCAATTAATTCAAAGTGAAAAAATGTCGAGTTTGGGACAGTTAGTAGCAGGTGTCGCCCATGAAATTAATAACCCGGTTAATTTTATTTACGGCAATCTCAGCTACACTAGCGAATACACTGAAAACTTACTAAAAATGCTGCAACTTTACCAGCAGGAATACCCCCATCCTAGCGCCAGAATTGTAGATGCAAGAGACGACTTTGAAATTGATTATCTTGTTGAAGATTTACCGAAAATTTTAGCATCTATGAAAGTCGGAGCAGATCGCATCCGCGATATAGTTTTGAGCCTGCGGACTTTCTCAAGACTTGACGAAGCTGACATGAAACAAGTTGACATTCACGCAGGCATTGAAAGCACGTTGCTGCTTTTGCAAAACCGCCTGAAAAATCAACCCGATAGCTCCACAATTAATCTTATTAAAGAATACGGGAATTTGCCTTTAGTTGAATGTTATCCCGGTCAGTTAAATCAAGTATTTATGAATTTGTTGAGCAATGCGATTGACGCCTTAGAAATGGAGATGAACATATCCAATCCCACGGCCAAAAATCTGGCAATTAAGATTCGCACCGAAGTCACCGACAATAACTGTGTTGCGATTCGGATAGCTGACAGCGGTTCTGGGATGAGCGAAGATGTGCAAAAGCGATTGTTTGACCCGTTTTTTACTACTAAACCCATTGGCAAAGGAACTGGTTTAGGATTGGCAATTTCGCACTCTATTATAGTAGAAAAACACGGCGGCAAGCTTTCTTGCAATTCTGTATTGGGAGAAGGTTCCGAATTTGCGATCAAGATTCCTCTGCAGCAAAAGATAAATTAAAACCCATTGCATTGGTATCATATCATCTGTGCTCGATCGACCGGATTTGATAGGATTCAAATCCGACCCTTTACCACCAAACGCACACCACCAGCGGGTGCCATTGTCAAACCGCGGCGTACTGGCAAAACCGGACGATTTTCTGCAAGTTCTAAAGAGTATCGTGACAGCACTTTCGCCAATACTAACTTCATTTCAAACATTGCAAAT